>JAYTWC010000217.1:0-3947 GCA_043743635.1 Verrucomicrobiota bacterium
TCTTGCGATTTATGCGCTCTGGTTGTTTGAGCATGACGATCCTGATTTTGCCGCCGTCCATGCCCGCCTCGTCTCGGGGCTGACGGAAAAGAAATCCGCAGCGACGGCTGCGCGTGATGTTGCGCAGAAAGAACTGGCTGGTTTGCAGCAGGAAGGGGTCGCGCATGAGACTCGCGCGACGAAGGCCGCTGCGATTGCCGAGGCGCTTCGCTCGTCTGACAGCTGGTGGGAAAAGATTTTTGGCAATCGCGAGCAGCAACAGATCAATGCCCGCCGAATCGTGGATCTAACGGCGATGGAAAAAACGTCGCGCGATGCGGCCGGATTGCTGTCCGAGAAACGCTCGCAATCGGCAAAGCTCGTCGAAAAGTTGAACCAACAGCTGCAAAGCATTGATGAGCGATTGGGCCTAGTGGAGGCAACCGATTCGCGGATGGTGCATTATTCGATTCTGGCCTGGGACGCTGGCAAATGGTTCGTTATCGTTTGGTTGGTCATATATTTCCTGGGTCGCACGGTGCGGAAATTGGTTTTGTTTTATTACTTTGCGCCGCGCATTGAGCGTCGGCGCGCCGTGCAGCTGGCGCGTGACGTGGAGTTTTCCCCAACGCTTGGGCAGAGCCGCACCATCGTGGAAACATCACTCTGGCCCGGTGAGACGGCGCGGATTCGTAAACGTTATTTGCTGGCGGTCGATGAGGCCGTTGTTTGCAAGTCGCAGTGGTTGCTAAGCTGGCGTTTCCCGATGATGAGCATGCTGAGCGGCTTCGTTCACGACGTGAATTTGCACCATGCCCGGGCGGGTCGGGAATATCGGCTGGCCTTTGCCCATCACAAAAATCCTGAAAATGAAATGGCTGTGGTGCACGTGCCCGAGAATGGTTCGTTGGTGGTGCGGCCAAGTTTTCTGGCCGGTGTGATCTTGCCGCCGGGAAAAAAATTGGAGGTGCGTTTGCGCTGGCAGTTCTTCCGCTGGCAGTCGTGGCTGTCGGGGCAGTTGCGCTTCCTGGAATTTAAAGGCCCCTGTCGATTAGTTGTGGTCGGCCGACCTGGTTTGCGGGCCGAGCGACTGGTCGTGAAAGAGGATGGCGTGGTGCCGGCGTGCCGGACAAATCAGGACTGGACGATCGGATTTACGCCCAACCTCGAGTACCGGCTGATTCGCACGACACGTTTTTGGAATTACTTTCGGTGGGATCACAGGTTGTTTGATGCATATTTTGTCGGTGTTGGTTTTGTACTGACGCAGACTGCGGTTCCTGGGCGAAAGACGGCGTTTTGGTCGTCAACGCGCAATCGGGCCAGAAAAATCATTGGACTCTAGGTTTTGGTTATAACGGGTATCTCGCCAAATCGCGCATCAACATGTCTCTTTTTATCTTTATCGCTTTGTCGGTTTGGGCGGGTCTGAATTCGTATGTTTTCTGGCGGCTTGGCAGTCTGCCGGTGATTGCTGGCTTTTTGCCGAAATGGGCGATTTGGACTTTGGCGGTTGCTTGTTGGTCAAGCCTGCCGGTGAGTCGCTGGCTCTCCGGCTTTCCGGACTTGAGTGCGGGCATCGAGGTCTTTGCGATGACGTGGCTGGGAATTTTATTTCTACTTTTTGTCAGTCTTTTGGCGGTCGACATTGTTTCTTTGAACGGAATTTTTCTGTCTGCTTATGTGGTCCGGCTTAGAATGGCCGCAGCGGTGCTGGCTTTGGTGTTTGGCGCGATCGCGATCTTCCAAGGAAACCGGGCGCCGGTCGTCAACGCGCAGGAAGTTGTGCTTCCCGGGCTTCCGAAGGAACGCGATGGACTGAAGATTTTGTTTATTTCTGACCTTCATTTGGGCGGACAGATTGGTGGTGCGTGGTTGCATGCGTTGGTTGGTCGGATTTCGGCACTGGCACCGGATCTGATCGCGATCGGTGGCGATGTGGTTGACCATGATATCTCCCGTGTGCGTGACATGGTGCCGGCATTGAGTACCCTGCGCGCGCCGCTGGGTGTTTGGGCGGTGTTGGGAAATCATGATTTTTATGGCGGCGCAGACGAGGCTGCGGAGATCATGCAGGCGGCCGGTTTTCACGTGTTGCGCGATGAGTCTGCTGTGCCGCTATCCGGCCTGCGTTTTGCCGGGGTCGACGATCTCGGTGTGCGAGCTCATTCAGGGTCGGTTGAACCGGCGTTGCGTAGTGCATTGACATTAGTTCGGTCAGAAAAAGAAGGCTGTGTGTTGCTTTCGCACACGCCGATCGGCGCGGATGAGGCGGCCAAGGCAGGTGCTGGCTTGATGTTGTGCGGGCATACTCACGGCGGGCAGATCTGGCCCTTCAACTTTCTCGTCCAGCTGCGTTATCCTGAACTGGTCGGTGGCTTCAAACATGGTGCTATGACGCTTTTTATTTCTCGGGGCGCTGGGACTTGGGGACCTCGCATGCGGTTGTGGAAGCCCGGCGAAGTCGTGCTGATTACGTTGCGGGCGCCATAACGGCGCAACTTCGCAAGGTTCCTGTTGTCAGCGCAGGGCCAGCTTGTTTCATTGCTTCTGATTTTGCGCCTCCTCGATCGTTACATTTTTCGACAAGTTTTCATCACATGCTCGGCGTGTGTTGGACTTTTTGTGTTCCTCATCGCGGCGGTCAACGCGCTCAAGGATATGCTCGGTTACATGCTGGCTGGGCAGTTGCAACCTGAGTCGGCCCTCAAGCTTCTGCTCTTGCTCATTCCGTATGTGATCATGTACGCGCTGCCGATGGGCATGTTGCTCGGCGTGTTGCTCGTGCTCGGGCGGATGTCGGCGGATAGCGAAATCGTCGCGATGCGAACCTCTGGCCAGAGCCTAAAACGTATCAGTGCGCCGATTTTTGCCCTAGCCCTGGCTGGCGTGGTGATGGGTCTTGGAATTAATTATTATTACATGCCGATGGCTCGCACGGTGTATCACGAGGAGTTTAGTAAAATGCTGCGCACTAATGCGCTGAAGCTCATCGTGCCGAAGACGTTTATCCGCGATTTTCCGCACATGGTGGTGTACGTGAGCGAAAAACATGGCGACTACGTGAAGGATGTTTGGGTCTGGCGTTTGGATAAGGAACAGCGCGTGACCGAGTTTTTGCACGCAGACACCGGACGCATTGAACTCAATGAAGACACCAACGAGATGGTTTTCCGACCGTTTCAAGTGACCACGGAGCGGTACGATGTGAAGAGCCCGGAAAATTTCACCAAGCCGCCGATTCGAGGCGAGGCGGAGTCGGGCGGCGTCTTTACTTTTTCTTTGGCGCGGTTTTTTGGCCCAAAAACATTTACGCGTAAACTCGATTGGTTTAAGCCGAGTGAACTTGAAGCCAAGAAACAGGAGTACGTTGAAACGCTGCCGCCGGGCCGCGATCGCGAGCAGAAAATCATGCGCATCGACATGATTCTGCAGAGCAAGGGCTCGATGGCGCTGGCAGTTTTTATCCTGGTGTTTCTGGCGGTGCCGATGGGAATTAAAGTGTCGCGGCGTGAGACGTCAGCGAATCTCGGTGTGGCGCTGCTTTTGGCGCTTTGTTATTATTTTCTATCGACTGTCGTTGTCGGTTGGTTCGAGAAATATCCCGAATACCGACCGGACCTGCTTGTTTGGGTGCCGAATGTCTTTTTCATCAGCATCGGCCTTTGGCTCAATCTGCGCGTCGAGCGGGCTTGATCGCGTTTAAATATTCACGCGCGGTGGCAGTTCCAGCTTTGAAATCGCGGCCATGATGCGTTGGGAGGCGAGCAGGTAGCGTTCTTTGCCGGCCTTCGGGTCATCGTATTCGGCGGCTTGCAACGGTTTGCCGAAAACCACGTCGACCGGTGTGCCGAGGCGAAGTTTACCGTCGCGGCCAAACGCCTTGAAAGAACCAAAAACGCGAGCCGGCACCACCGGCACTCCTGTGCGGCAGGCGAGCAGACCGACGCCGGGTTTGGCGGTTTGCA
>JAYTWC010000218.1:0-2507 GCA_043743635.1 Verrucomicrobiota bacterium
GCCGACGTCGTCATCGTCAACACCTGCTCCTTTCTCAACTCCGCCAAGGAAGAGTCCATTTCCACCATCCTTGAGGCTCACGAAAATCGCGGCATGCGCAAACGCCGCAAGGAACAAAAGCTCATCGTCGCCGGTTGCATGTCGCAGCGTTTTTCCAAAGACCTGCCCAACGCCATGCCCGAGGTCGACGCCTTTATCGGCCTCGATCAGGTCACCAAAGTCGCACCCATCATCGAAGCACTTTTCGCCAAGGAACGCGCCACCAAAGCCCTCCCAGAAAACTTCGTCACCGGCCGCTCGACCTACATCCCCGACTACAACACACCGCGTTTTCGCCTCACACCGAACCATTTCGCGTACATCAAAATCGCCGAGGGCTGCAACCACCCGTGCACGTTCTGCATCATCCCGCAGATCCGTGGCCGTCACCGCAGCCGCACCGTTGAGAGCGTCGTCGCCGAAGCGCGCCAGCTCGTCAAAGAAGGCGTCAAAGAACTCAACCTTATTTCCCAGGACACCACGTTTTTCGGCATGGACACGTGGGACGAAAAAGCCGGCGCACGCACCAAGGTCGATTCCGCTCGCGGCACCGCGCTCACCACGCTCCTGCGCGAACTCAATGCCATTGAAGGGGATTTTTGGATACGCCTGCTTTATACACACCCGGCCCACTGGAGCGATGAGTTGATCAAAACCATCGCTGAGTGCCCAAAGGTCGCACGCTACATCGACATCCCGCTGCAACACATCAGCGACCACATGCTGACCGAAATGCAGCGTGAAACCTCCTCCGCCCACATTCGCGATCTCGTAAAACGCATTCGCGCCGGCATCCCCGGCATCGCCTTGCGCACCACCTTCATCGTCGGCTTCCCCGGCGAAACCGAAGCCGACGTCGAAGAACTCTGCGGCTTCATTCGCGACGTGCAGTTCGAACGCCTCGGAGTGTTTCGTTACTCGCAGGAGGAAGGCACCCGCGCTTCCAAGATGCCTGGCCAGCTTTCCGAAAAACTCAAGGAAGCCCGCTGGCACCGAACCATGGCTTTGCAGCAAGAGATCGCCGCCACCGTCAGCCAGCGCGTCGTCGGCAAAACCCTGCGCGTCCTCGTCGAGGAACCCGGTGTCGCCCGTGGCGAAGCCGATGCGCCCGATATCGACGGCCGCGTCTACGTGCCGAAAAATCTGCCCGTCGGCCAATTTGTCGAGGTCAAGATCACCGGCAGCCACGACTACGATTTGCTCGCGCTGCCTCCGGGTGAAAAACCCGCCGCCTACAAAATCGCCAAACAGGCGCAGTAGCGGCCTCTTATTGGCATTTTCTTGCCGCTCGCTCCTGCGAGTCAGTTGACCGCCAAAGTATTGGCCATCTCCTATTGGCTCAACCCTTCGGTTTCGCCTGCCAAAATCTTGCGAAACCCAGCCAAATATTACCACGAATTTACGCCTGCCCGACTTGCAGTCGCAGTTCTTCCCGCCGAACCGTAAGGCGTGACCAAGATACAAAAATACGCTGCCCTAATTTTTTCCTGTCTGCTTTTGCTCACCGTCGGCCTGACCGCCGCCGTCACTCCCAACGCCACCCTCACCGCCGATCAACTCGCCACCCGTTTTCTCGCGCAGGCCACGTTCGGCCCTTCACCTGACTCGCTCGCCGAGCTTCGCGCTCTCAGCTACAATTACTCCGCCTGGATTGATCAAGAAGCCGCCAAGCCCGTCTCGTCCGCCGTCGCCCTGCTCATAGCCGCCAAAGCCGCCGACACCACGATCACCGCCTACGACACCGGCCTCAACCGCCGCGCTCGCAGCCAACTGATGTTAGCCGGTACCGACCAGTTGCGGCAACGCGTCGCCTATGCGCTCAGCCAGATCATGGTCATCTCCGATGCCGACTCCAACGTGTCCGGCGCCGGCGAAGGCTCCAGCAGTTACTACGACATGCTTGAACGCAACGCCCTCGGCAACTTTCGCACGCTGCTCATGGATGTCACTCGTCATCCGGTTATGGGCCGTTACCTCAGCCACTACAAAAACCGCAAGGCCAACACCACCACCGGCACGCGCCCCGACGAAAACTATGCCCGCGAGGTCATGCAGCTCTTCACCATCGGCCTCTACAAACTCAATGCCGATGGCACTTTCAAAACCGACGCCACCGGCAAACCCCTCGAAGTTTACACCAACGACGACGTCACTGAATTTGCCCGCGTGTTCACCGGCTTCACCGACGACAGCACCAACAACACCGGCACAGGCACCGGCAAACTCGACTTCCCCTCCGCCGTAGCCAATTACACCACACCGATGCGCATGTGGGAGTCGCAACATGACACCGGTGCAAAAAATCTCCTCGCCTACACCGGCGCTACAAAACCAATTCTACCCGCCAACCAGGCCGGCCTCGTCGATATCCAGGACGTCGTCAACAACCTCGTCGAACACCCCAACACCGCGCCGTTCATTTCCCGTCTCCTCATCCAACGTCTCGTCACCTCCAATCCCACCAGCAC
>JAYTWC010000219.1:0-2325 GCA_043743635.1 Verrucomicrobiota bacterium
CGCGAGCGTTTTGACTGGATCACGCCCATCGCCATCCTCTGCCTGGCCTCCATCGGCGTCGCTTTTGTCTACAGCGCCCAGTTTTCCGGCCACGCCGAATTCACCACCAAAGACGGCCTGCTCCGCGGTATCCTCAACCTGCTGAAGGCGTTTTGGTTTAAACAGATCATTTTCGTCGTGATGGGCGCAGCGTTGTACACGTTCATCTCACTGATCGACTACCGTGCCTGGCTCAGCATGGCACACTGGTTTTATTTGGCGTGTATCGTGCCGCTGGTCGTGGTGCTGATGATCCCGAGTTCAGGTAATACCGCTTGGGGTGCCCAACGCTGGATCGACCTCGGATTTTTCAGTTATCAACCGTCCGAAACAGCCAAGGCCGCCGTGCTCCTGATCGTCGCCAGCATCCTCGCGCGATCGCTCGTCGGCACGATTGCGCAGTCCTTGGGCGTGCTGGGGAAATTGGCACTTGCGGTAGGATTGCCCATGCTGTTGATCCTTATGCAGCCGGACCTCAAGTCGGCAATCGTGCTCCCACCGATGGTGTTCTCCATGCTTTACGTCTCCCGCCTCTCCACGCGTTTCTTCGCGGGAGCCTTGGGCGCGTTCCTTTTGGTCATCGGTGTCGTCGCTTGGGATAGTTACAACTACGTGCAGTTCATGGATGGCCACGGCTACTCGTACATCAAGGACAAGGGCAAATACGAAGCCCAGACGATCATCCCGCTGCACGATTATCAGCGCAACCGCATCCTCACCTTTGTCGCGCCGGATGTCATCGATCCGACGCGCACGAAGGACGCCTGGAACCTCACGCAGTCACAGATATCGGTTGGTTCGGGTGGGCTTACGGGAAAAGGTTGGACCAAGGGCACGCAAGCTCAGCTCGGCTACCTGCCGCCCTCGGTCGCACATAACGATTTTATCTTCTCGGTCTTCGCCGAGGAGGAAGGTTTTTTGGGAAGCTTAACGGTTCTCAGCCTGTTTGGAGTAGTGATGTTTAACGGTATTCGCATCGCCGGTCTCGCGAGAGATCGCTTCGGCAAACTGCTCGCCATCGGCGTGACAGTGCTGTTTGCGGTGCACGTATTCGTTAACATCGCGATGACATTCGGGATGGTGCCCATCACGGGCATACCGCTTCCCTTCATCAGCTACGGTGGCTCCTTTGTTCTTAGTTGCTGCTTGCTGCAAGGACTGGTCCAGAGCGTCTATCGCTTCAGGAAGGATTTCTCATGAAATCCCTTCTTCGCGCTATCGACCGCTCTGCCGGAATTTCCTGCGCCGCAACCCAAGCGCCCGGGGCCGCCGTGGAAACCCACGAAAACACGCGCCATGAGCGATACATCCCAACCCACCCCCAACGAAAACGACGTCCCGCCCCAGGACTTTGACCAAAAATACGACGAGGAGCTCACCAATCCTCCGCCGACCAACTCCGTCGACCCAGTCAACCCCTCCGAACTAAAAGCCGGCGCCAAAGAACGGTCGCAGCAACGCCCCCTCCTCCAAAAGATCCTCTCGATCTTCAAAAAGGAAAAGACGTCCTTCCGCGAGCTCATCATCAATTCCGAGCCGCTCGAAAAACGCGTCGCCCTTCTCATCGACGGCACGCTCGAGAAGTTCGAAATCGAACGCGAGTCCGACAACCGCATGGTCGGCGGCATCTACAAAGGCCGCATCAAAAACCTCGATGCCGGCCTCAAAGCCGCCTTCGTCGACATCGGCTACAGCAAGAACGCCTTCCTCCACTACTGGGACATGCTCCCCGCCGCCGCTGACTCGTCTGTCGAAGTCGTCCGCGTTAACAAAAAGAAAAACGCTCCGCCCCGTCCGACCGAACCAACCGTCAAGGACATCCCGGGCATGTATCCGCCCGGCACCGACATCATCATTCAGGTGACGAAGGGTCCGATCGGCACCAAAGGCCCGCGCACCACGACGAACCTCGCCCTGCCCGGCCGCTACCTCGTGCTCATGCCGTTCTCCGACCAATGCGGTATCTCCCGCAAGATCGAAGACCACAAAGAGCGCCAGCGCCTCAAGCAGATGATCAACGAACTCACCATTCCGGAAGGCATGGGCGTGATCGTTCGCACCGCCGGCGAAGGCAAAAAGACGCGTTACTTCATCCGCGACCTGCATCTCCTGCTCAAGACCTGGACGCGTATCCAAGAAAAACTACAGACCGACAAAGCTCCCGCCTGCCTCTACCAGGAACCCGATCTCGTCGAACGCACCGTGCGCGATTTCCTCACCGAGGAAGTCGACCGCGTCCTCATCGACAACGCCGAGGACCATGCTCGCACGCAGAAGCTCGTTGCC
>JAYTWC010000220.1:0-3405 GCA_043743635.1 Verrucomicrobiota bacterium
TAGTCACCACGAATTTTTGTCGCCTCCGCGGCTTCGCGGATGGAAATGCCTTTGCGTTTACGAGCTTCTTCTAGGCGTTCACCGATCGATTGCATGGGAAGTCAGTTAGGGTAAAACAAGTGAGAGGGGAAGAAGGAAGTAACGCGGAGATGCGTTCGGGTGAAAAAAAGTAGACGCACGACGAGGCGTGCGTCTAGCAACAAAACAGAATGGAGGTGAAGACTGTGCCGGTTTTTTGCACAGGCCGAGCCTTACATCATGTCGAGATCTTTGAGGATTTCGCGCGGTTGGGCTCCATTTTCTGGGCCGACGATGCCTTTGTCTTCCATGAGCTCCATGATGCGTGCAGCGCGGTTGTATCCGATGCGCAGGCGGCGTTGGAGCATGGAGGTGGATGCGCGCCGCGTGGATCGGAGGACGCCGATGGCCTCTTGGAGTAATTCGTCGTCGCCGCTGGCGTCGTCGTCATCACAGTCTTCGTCGTCATCGTCATCGACGGGGCGGTCGATCTGGGCTTGAACGTCCTGCGCGTATTTCGGCGGTCCGTTTTTCTTGAGGGCTTCGATGATGGAGGCCATTTCGTCGTCGGAGACGTAAGCACCTTGAGCGCGCACGAGGCGCGAGGAGCCAGGGGGCGAGAAGAGCATGTCGCCGCGGCCGATGAGGGTGTCGGCGCCTTTGGTGTCGAGAATGGTTCGGGAGTCGACTTGCGAAGCGACCTGGAAGGCGATGCGTGATGGAAGGTTTGCCTTGATGACGCCGGTGATGACATTCACCGAGGGGCGCTGGGTGGCGATGATGAGGTGGATGCCGGCGGCGCGGGCGAGTTGGGCGAGGCGGGCGATAGAGGTCTCAATTTCTGCAGGCGCGACCATCATGAGGTCGGCGAGTTCGTCGATGATCGCGATGATGTAAGGCAGGCGTTCAGGAACTTCGATGCCGTCGTCGATGGCGGCTGGGTCGACACCGGTTAGGGTGGCCTGAGTTTCGAGTTCAACCTTGGCCTGGGCTTTGACGGCTTCTTTGCGGCGACTGTTGAAGGCGGTGATGTTGCGCACGCCGACTTTGGCAAAGATTTGGTAGCGCTGTTCCATCTCGGCGAGGAGCCACTTGAGTGCGCCGGGCACTTTCTTGGGCTCGGTCACGACCGGGATGAGCATGTGGGGAAGCGGGTTGAAAATTTTGAGTTCGACGATTTTCGGGTCGACCATCAGGAGGCGCACGTCCTTCGGGCTTTTGGAATAGAGGATGGAGGCGATGATGGCGTTGATGCAGACGGATTTTCCGGAGCCGGTGGCACCTGCGATGAGCAAGTGTGGCATCTTGGTGAGGTCGGAAACGAGCGGGGCGCCGGAGACATCTTTGCCGAGGGCGATGGGAAGCTCGGCTTTGGCGCTGACCCAGTCTTCGGATTCGAGGATTTCGCGGAGGCCGACTGGAGTAGAGCTTTGGTTCGGCACTTCGACGCCGACGGCGGCTTTACCCGGGATAGGTGCGAGAATGCGCACGGATTGGGCGCGCATGCCAAGAGCGATGTTTTTGTCGAGGCCGGCGATTTTCTCGACGCGTACACCGGCGGCCGGAATGACTTCGTAGCGAGTGATGACGGGACCGACGTGGATTTCGCCGAGGGAGACTTCGACGCCGAATTCGCTCAGGATGCGGAGGAGGTTTTCGGCGTTGCGACGGTGTTCGTCGTCGGCGGTGCCGGCGTTGGGCTTGACCTGATCTTTAAGGAGAGTGAGCGGGGGAAATTGATATTTCTCGTCGATGGTTTGGGGTAGGGCAGGCTTGGCGGCTTTCTTGATGGTTTCGGGTTTGACGATGTTAAGTTCGAGGCGGCCCGGAGTGTTTTGAGGGAAAGGATTGCGTGAGCCGGCGAGCGGAGCGTCATCGCCGAAGGGGCTGACGGTTCCCTTGCCCAAGGAGGATTTGGATTTGGAGATAGGTTCGGCGGAGCTGACGCGAGCCTCGGCGACGGGGAGGTTGGGTTGGATCGGCGGCGTGGAGGAACCGGATTTCGTGGTGGAAGGCGTTGAGCCGGTCTTGAGGGGCGAAGTGCTGCCGGTGCCCATCGGCGGGTTGGTGTTACGCGAGGTGAGGGAGAGCTTGTTGACGGGCGGCGGGCCAACGGCGACGGGTGGCGGTGTGTGTTTTTGGTGAGCTTTAGCTTCTTTGGCTTCGCGTTTAAGCTCGGCCTTTTCGTTGCTTTTTTCGGCGCGGCGGGCGCGCCATTCAGCGAAGCCGTTGCCGATTTTCTCGAATTCGGCACCGATATCTTTTGAGATAATAAACATCATGCCGACGCAGTAGGTCATGCCGAGAAGCAGGCTGGCGCCAAAATTGCCGAGCGTGTCCTTGAGGAGGTTGCCATAGATCACACCGCCGAGGATGCCGCCCAGGCCTTCGGAAAAAAATTGGGTGCCTTTAAAGGTGTCGGTCATGCTGTCGATCATGGCCGCGAGTCCGGACAGTGAGATGATGCAGAGAATGATCGCGAGGATGCGAGTATTGGCGAGGCGGCGGGAGTTGCGCACCGAAATATAGGACATCCACAAGAGGGATAGGGGAATGAGCCAGGCGCTTATGCCCACGAGGTAGAATGACCAGAAGGAAACTTCTGCGCCGAAGCGTCCGACGAGATTTTTTGCCGTCGGGTTAGTGGTTACCTTGAGGCTTTGCTCGGGTGCGTAATCGGCAAATGCCACGGTGAGCATGACTCCGATAAGGAAGCATACGCAGGCGATGGCCCAGCGCGGAGGGTAACGCGGCGGGTTAAGGGAGGTGCTGTTTGAGTTTGAACTCGAAGACTTAGCCATATGTTTTAAACAACCGAGTGGACCCGTGGCGATTTCCTGCCGGCTACGGGAACCGGTCAAACGTAATCATCAACTCCGGCAGATTCACAAAATTCTCGCCAATATTATGCAACAAGCTTTCCAGTTCCAACCTATTTATCAGGAGAGAGTTTGGGGCGGACGCGAGCTCGAAACGATGTTTTCGCGTGCGTTACCCTCCGGCGCCGCGCCGATTGGCGAAAGTTGGGAAATCGTTGATCGGCCTGAAGCGCAGTCGAAGGTTGTCGGCGGGGCATTGGACGGCTGGACTTTGCGCGCAGTGATCGAGCGGTATGGCGACCGTGTCATGGGTCCGAAATGGCCGAAAGAGCGGGCGTTTCCGATTTTGGTGAAGTGGCTGGATTGTCGGGAACGTTTGAGTTTGCAGGTGCATCCGCCGGCAGCGGTGGCCGCGAAGCACGGTGGCGAGCCGAAGACGGAGAATTGGTTTATCGCGGCGGCCGCTCCGACGGCGTCATTGATCGTGGGATTGAAGCGGGGTGTGACGCGCACACAGGTCGAACAAGCCATTCGTGATAATACGTTGGAGTCGTGCGTGCATCGTTTC
>JAYTWC010000221.1:0-2123 GCA_043743635.1 Verrucomicrobiota bacterium
TTGTTTCGTTACACGCAAGGACAGGTCGAGCCTGTTAATGTGCGCGGTGCGGAACCCATGAACCATATTCTCAGCCTTTTTGAGGATCATGAGGGAAATATATGGGGTGGTTCTGACACGGGACTTTTCCGGTTGAAGGACGTGAATGTGACGTCGCTTACCCGACAGGAAGGGTTGCAGTCTAATTCGATTCTTTCGGTCATGGTGGCGAAGGACGGTAGTAAATGGATCGGCACCTGGGGCGGCGGGCTCACACATATCACCGATCAGGGGAAATTGACCATCAACCGGGCCAACGGGATGGCTGAGGATGCAGTTTCGGGCATGTTGGAGGATGATTCGGGCGGACTTTGGATCTGTTGGTATGGTGAAGGCACGAGTCTTTTGAAGAACGGAAAATTCATGCATTACCGGTCCCGCGAGGGATTGACCGACCGGGTGACCGGCATGGGGATTGATGAGGCTGGCACGGTTTGGGTCGCGTCCCCCAAGGGCGTGGGCAAACTGGTAAATGGCGTCTATGTGCCGGTTAAGGTCCCCGGCGTAACCCAACCAGGTGCGCTGATGGCCGATTCGCAAAAACGCATCTGGATCGGCTGGCGCGGCGGGGTGGGTTATCTTCAAAAAGGACGATGGACGCAGGTTTTGGCTGAATCAGATGTGGCCAAACAAAGGCAACCGCGGCAAATCATTGAAGGCCCCCGGGGGGATTTCTGGGTCTTGCACGACGGCTTGGAGGTTAAGCGGATTCGCGGGGAACGGATAGATACTTTTACCCTGCCGACGTCTCTCGGAAAATTAACTTATGGTGGCGTAATTCATAACGACGAGTTTTGGATCATCTTTCGAAATGGTATATTTCGGGCAAATTTGACTGAGTTTGATGAGGTCGCGGACGGGACCAAGGAATTGATCGAGTTCGTGCTCTATAACGAGGCTGACGGCATGCGCAGTCCGGCGCCAAATATTCCCGGCATGCCCGCAGCCAGTGTCGCTCGTGACGGTTCACTGTGGTTTGCGACCAGCAAGGGCGTGGCCATCATCCATCCCGAACACATCCGTAGAAACTTGGTACCGCCAAATGTGGTGATTCATCGTGTGACGGTCGACAAGGCGGATTGCACCATTGAAGCATTGAAGAATCTGCCGCCAGGTGATGGAGAACTGGCGTTCTATTTCACGGCGCTCAGCCTCACCGATCCTGCCCAGAATCGTTTTAAGTATCGTCTATTTGGATACGACAAGCGGTGGGTGGAGGTTGGGTCTCGTCGTGAAGCGCATTACGGCAGCATTCCGCCCGGCAGTTATCGTTTTCAAGTGGTGGCATGCAACAATGAGGGGGTTTGGAATCCGCGTGGCACGGATTGTGAGATCATTCTTCAACCCCATGCTTATCAAACTTGGTGGTTTCGGTCGGCCATGGGTGGCATCGGGCTCATTCTGTTCTTGGGCGTGCTGTACTGGCGCACGCGAACACTGAAGACACGTGAGCGTGAACTTATGCAGCTGGTCGAGGAACGCACGGGCGACTTGAAAAACGCAGTGGCTGCGGCCGAGGCGGCGAAAGAAGCGGCTGAGGCCGGCAGTCGCGCTAAGAGTGAGTTTGTCGCGAACATGAGTCACGAGATCCGCACGCCGATGAACGGTGTCATTGGTATGACCGAATTGGCGATGGGTCTCGCAACGGATCCCGAGCAGCGGATGTACCTCAAGACGTTGGTTTCGTCCAGTGAAGCACTGCTGTCAGTGATCAACGATATTTTGGACTTCTCGAAAATCGAAGCAGGCAAGCTCACGGTTGATCCGATTGCTTTTAATTTTCAGGACTGTGTTGAAGGTGCCGTCGAGGCGATTGCTGTGCAGTCGGCGCGCAAGGGCTTGGAATTGATCTGCGACATCGATTCGGAAACTCCGTCGGTGCTGGTGGGTGATGCGGTGCGAATCAGGCAGGTGGTGTTGAATTTATTGAGCAACGCTCTGAAGTTCACGGAGAGTGGAGAGGTCGTGGTGAAGACTACGGTTGAAAACCAAGGCGAGAGTTTTACCCGTATCCATGTTTGTGTGACAGATACGGGCATCGGGATCCCGAAAGCCCGGCAGGAGGCGATTTTCTCGGCGTTCGT
>JAYTWC010000222.1:0-3893 GCA_043743635.1 Verrucomicrobiota bacterium
AAAATTGATTTCAAAATGATTAGCTCCTTCTGGAAGCCGCATCATCTGCTCGTCCTAGAACTAAGCCCGCGGGTCGACGTCGATGGCGTGAAGCGTTCGAAGGAGCGGGTCGAAGGGTTGTTTGGCTAACGAGGACGGACGCCTGTTTGGAGTTTTAGTTTAACCTTTTTGCGGCAAGTTGTCAGCGCTTGTACTCTACTGACCTGTTAGTGTCTTTACTAATAATAGCAGCGCGGGCTGCGTGGATTTTGCGCAGGATTTTTGCGCCACTGGCGCGCCAGCGGTAGGGTTTAGGGCGAGGCATCCACACGCCGTGCACCACCCGTCTAGTTAGTAAAGTAATTGAGAGGTCGCTACACTAGGGCGTGCCTTGGCGTCTCAAATCTCGATCTATTTCGATCAAACGGATCCTGTTTTTTGACTCATCTCCATGGGCTCCTCCGAGTCGAAAAATCCCCAAACTTTGTAATAGGCCGCAGCATCGTTTTCCATTAAGTTAGAGGCGTTTTTATAGTTACCCCTCGCCCCTTTCCATGAAATCCATGACAAAAAATACCTCATTGTGCCTTTTCACAGCGGTCCTCACCGCTGCTTCCGCCCAGGCCGCTGACGCGCTGCCCGCCACCGTCAGCGGCTGGCATGCCACCTCGCTGGCTCAGGCCATTGGTTATATGCTGATGTTTTCCCTGATCGGCATCACCACCGCCATTTTGGGTTATCGACTTTTCGACAAATGTACACCTGGCGATCTGCACAAAGAAATTATTGAAAACAAAAACATCGCAGCGGCGATGATCGGCGGCGCAGTCATTCTAGGCGTCTGCATCATTGTTGCCGCAGCGATGATGGGCTGAGCCAGCGACGCTTTTCCCGGCGAACAACTCGGAATGAATACCCCTCGTAAACGCAGCAGGCAGATTCGGCTGATCCTGCTTGGCGGTCTTGCTTCTGGCGCTTTGACCGGCTGCGGCGGCGACCAGGCGGCACAGGATCTGCCTCCCACCCAGCGCGTGTATCCAAACGATTACTACATCGAGGGAATCGGCTACTATCACGCTCCTTTTGGCAACTGGTATCAATACACTTACAACTCCGCGAAAGTCCTCAAGCCGGGCACGCCTGCCATGTTTTACTATGGCGGCCAATGGGGCCCACGCCCGTACGAAAGCATCATCAACCTGTCTGTTCCGAATTCCGAAGGGGTGCACGCGCTCAACCGCATCAACGATGTCAGGCGCGGCGGCTTCGGCAGCAGCTATGGCGGTCGATCCTATTTTTCGTAATGCGCCGCCACGTTTGCACTCCAAGACCTGACTGGCAGCAACGGGTCGAAAAAATCGGCCTGACTTATCACTCGCACGAAAACGGACCTTACTGGGACGAGTCGGCTTGCTATGAACTGACCGCGCACGAAGTTACCGAACTAGAAAACGCCGCCAATACGCTGCACCAGCTCTGCATCGACGCCGCCGAACAAATCATCGAGCGCAACTGGTGGGATCGCCTCTGCATTCCCGAAACCGCGCGCCCTGCGATTCTTTCCTCCTGGGAGCGCGACGACTTCAGCCTCTATGGCCGCTTCGACCTGGCTTACGACGGGACCACGCCGCCGAAAATGCTCGAGTACAACGCCGACACTCCGACCGCCCTGGTCGAGGCCGCGATCGCACAGTGGTTCTGGCTCGAGGAAACCCGGCCGCAAGCCGATCAATTCAACAGCATCCACGAACGCCTCATCGCCGCCTGGCAGCGACGCGGCGGCAGCCTCGTGCATTTCGCGAGTGTTCGCGATCACGACGAAGATGGCATGACCGTCACCTACCTGCGCGACACCTGCGAACAGGCCGGCCTGCGCACCCAATGGCTCGCGATTGAAGACATCGGCTGGGACACCCGCACCCACCGGTTCGTTGACAACGAACTTGTCGCCATCGATAACTGCTTCAAGCTCTACCCCTGGGAATGGATGTGGACCGAGGAGTTCTCCAGGCACCTCGAAAAATCGCCCACCACCTTTCTGGAGCCTGCGTGGAAAATGTTGCTCAGCAACAAAGGCATACTTCCTGTTCTGTGGGAACTCTACCCGGACCATCCGAACCTGCTTCCCGCAAGCAACGTCGAGGGAGTTCTCGCAGGCGACTACGTGCGCAAGCCCCTCCTTGGCCGCGAGGGCAGCAATGTTTCCCTCTTTCAAGCGGGTCGGCCTGTGCTCACCAGCGAGGGCGACTATGGCGCCGAAGGATACATCTTCCAACAACGCGCCCAAATCCCCTCTTTCGACGGACATCATCCTGTCTTCGGCGCATGGATCATCGACCACGCAGCCGCAGGACTTGGCATTCGCGAAGACACCAGCCTGATCACAGGCAACCTGAGCCGCTTCACTCCCCATTTCTTTCTGCACTCATGAACACGAACAATCCGACAGAACTACGCATCGGGATGAGCGGCCCATTGTTCGACCGCACCTACACGATTCGCGGACGCGTGGTGCTGAGCACGGACATCGGCGGCGAACGATATTACTGGCACGAATTTTTCCTAAAGGCGGACAGCGGTGAAGAGGCCACACTGGTCTTTGAAGAAACCGACGGCGGACCAACCTGGAAGTATTTCGAATATCTTGAACCACAGAAACCGCTTTCTGTGATTGATGCATCGCGGATCACCGAAGGCGATCGGATCAAGATCGATGACTTTTCCGGAGTCGTCGATTTTGTCGGTTCATCCACGGTTCGCGCGATCGATGGCGAAGCCCCCGAAGGCATTGAACGCGACGACTACTCGCAATTTTTCAACGCCAGCGGAAAAAACACGCTCGTTGTCAGCTGGGCCAATGGCGAGGTGGAGCACTATATCGGGCAAACGATCACCCGCAAAATAGTACGCGACGCCTTCGGACACGAACTACCAGCTAAAACCAAATCCTCCTCGCGACGCGAACAAATTGCCTCCGCGGCCGGCTCAGATTCCAGCCCCACATCATGGCTGAACTATGCGATCATCGCCGTCGTCGCGATCATCTTCCTGGCTCAATTACTCCCTTCGTGCAGCTCGGAAAGCAAGTTTCAGAACCGACTGCCACCGACCACCCAACTGGATCCTGCAAAAACCATATCGCTTCAGAACCGACCGCAACGAATCGTGAGCACTGCCATCATCGAATATGCGACCTCCAGCTTTACACGCCAAGGACGTCTCTACGAACTGGTCGATGACAACGGAATCCATTCGCAACTTCTGCAAGGTATCGAGAACGACCCTCAAAAGTGGACGCTTCTGGACGGGCTGACGAACAGCGCTGTAACCGAGCGCACTCCGAAACAATTCGGCGCCCTAAAATACCAGGCCTCCTTCGATCTCAACGGGCAAAGGCACCGCATCATTGAACTCTTCCGTCTGCGCGTCACGCGTTGCGAAGCTGGAACACCCGACGCGTTCTATCTTGGTAAAATCCGCTATGGGTTCATTTCCGAAAATGAGAAAGGCCGTACCCTCTTCGACTGGGACGAACAATCCATCCATTCAAATCAGCCAGTGATTCTGAGTAATTTGCTTTCACAATTACCGAATTATTAATAACAAATGGTAATAAAATAGAGATACAAATATCTCAACTACAGGCAGTTAATTGTAAGACTGTGGGTGGCGTGCGCGGTGCGCTGGCTGTTTTTTGTTGGCCGACCCTCACGGTGGACGGTGAAAACCAAAGAACTTGAACTCAAAAAGTGGCCCAAAAATGGCACAGTACCGATTCTCCCTTTTCCGCATTTTCCCTCCCAGTCCTCCCAGCCAAAATGGGGCGGCCAACGGGACTCGAACCCGCGACCCCAAGATTCACAATCTTGTGCTCTAACCAACTGAGCTATGACCGCCGTAAAGGGTCGGCGAAT
>JAYTWC010000223.1:0-6511 GCA_043743635.1 Verrucomicrobiota bacterium
TGGTGCACACTTGATCAGCGGCGTAGGCGATATCGACGGGTTCGTGCATGAAGATTTATCGATTTCTCCGCCAAATGGACGTTTTTCCGCACCGGGTTACAAGAACACCGAATGGCTTGATTACGCAGCCCTGAAACCTGCCACCATCGTGCGCTCCGGCACCACCTATCGACACGACCGGATCCATGCCGCCATGTCTGACGACAGTGGCATCACTTGGTCGGCGCTCGCCACCGAGCCACCCCACCCAAACGACCCACACCCATTCACCACCGGCCCTGTTTCTATTTCTGCCGATGGCAAAACCATCACGTGGACGCCCCTCGGCAGCGCACCCTTTTTCACCGACGACCGCGGTCAGACGTGGCGCCAATCCACCTTGCCTCCGAACGTCCACGTCGTCGGCGACCGCGTTGAACCCAAGATTTTTTATGCCTACGACCCGGCGAAAGGCGCGCTCCACGTGAGCCGTGACAACGGCATTTCCTTCGAAACCACCCAAACGGGCCTCGCAACTCCGCCGACTCGCCAATTTGGCGGACCCCAGTACGGCGATCTCGCTGCCACGCCCAACTGCCCCGGCGAAGCTTGGCTCGCAACCAGCACACTGCTCTATCGCTTCACCGACTACGGACGTAAAATCACCTTATTCCCTAAGCTCTCCCATGTCGGTGCCATCGGGTTCGGCAAAGCCGCCCCGGGGTCCAACTATCCTGCAATCTTCATCACCGCGACCCTCGACGGAGTCCACGGAATCATGCGCTCTGATGATGCAGGCGTAACATGGATTCGCGTCACCGATGCCTCTCATCAATTCGGATCGGCCTCACGTCTTACCGGCGACCCACGCGTTTATGGGCGCGTCTATTTCTGCACCGGAGGCCGCGGCATCATCTATGGTGAGCGCACCGCAGAAACCCGTGACAGCCGAGGCGGCTTTTCTGCTTCCCGGAAACTACCCGATTAATTTTTGGTACGACGATGCATCCATCAAACCAGACGGACTCGCCGGATCGTCGAGCTTGAGTTTCAACATCCAACCGCCTTCGTACGGAACTTGATTCACTGTCTCGGGAGCGGAATCCAGTACAGCGTTCACTTCGATCACGGTGCCTGCGACCGGAGCGTAAAGATCCGATGCGGCCTTAACCGACTCAACCACTCCAAAGGTATCGCCTGCCTTTAGGGCTGCACCCACTTTTGGCATTTGCACGTAAGTGATGTCCCCCAGACTGGCTTGAGCGTAATCGGTGATACCGATAATCGCGGTGCCATCGCCTGCCGGCTTTAGCCATTCGTGGGA
Source organism: Verrucomicrobiota bacterium (assembly GCA_043743635.1). GTDB lineage: Bacteria > Verrucomicrobiota > Verrucomicrobiia > Opitutales > Opitutaceae > JADKHC01. The sequence continues at coordinate 1,304 of JAYTWC010000223.1, forward strand.
TTTTGCGTAACGGAGATCGGATGGGACGCTGCTCATGACGTTTTCTTAAGTTCGATAAACGGAGGTTTGATTAAGGTGAGAGGAATTTTAGTGCCACGAATGTCGACCGCCAAGGCATGAGTGCCCGCAGTCGTTCCGACGATCGCAGAGCCGATCGCCTCGTTGAGAACCGGCGACAAGGTGCCAGACAAGACCGTGCCAACCGTTGCGTCATTATGATCCGTGACCGACGTGCCGGCGCGTACAATGCGACGATCTCCTGTTTTGAAAAAGATGACACTGCGCACACTTCCATTTTGCGTTTCCTGGGCCAACGCCGCACTTCCGACAAAACCACCTTCCTTCTTTAATTTTACCGTCCAGCCCAAACCTGCCGTAAGCGGCGAAATCTTTTCGCTCAATTCGTGTCCATAAAGTGGATACCCGGCTTCCAGGCGCAGACTATCACGCGCACCCAATCCGGCCAATTCCAGTCCTTGCGGTACCCCGGCTTCGAGCAAAGCCGTGGCTAACTTTTCCGCATCGGCCACCGGATGGTACAACTCAAAACCGTCTTCGCCCGTGTAACCGGTGCGACTCAGCATGCATGGCACACCAGCGACTTCGCCTTCGGCAAAATGGTAATATTTTATCGTGTCGAGATTCGTGCTCGTGAGCGCTTGCACGATGGCCACGGCCTTTGGGCCTTGAATGGCGAGCAACGCGTAATCGGCACAACGATCCGTTATCGTCACATCAAACCCGGTGGCTTGTTCACGGATCCAGGCCAAGTCTTTGTCGATGTTTCCAGCGTTGATACAGAGAAAATAGTTATCCTTGCCGCGCATATACACGAGCAGGTCATCCACGACGCCACCGTCTTTGTAACACATTGGTGAATACAAGACACGTCCCGGGAAAAGCTTCGCGACGTCATTGGTGACGAGCCGATTCAAGAACTTCAGCGCTTCGCGCCCGCGCACATCCACTTCACCCATGTGGCTCACATCAAAAAGCCCGGCAGCCCGACGCACGGCCTTATGCTCCTCCAAAATGCTGCGGTATTGGACCGGCATTTCCCAACCGGCGAAATCGACCATGCGGCCGCCACGGGCAACATGGAAGGCATACAAGGGCGTGCGCTTAAGACTCATCCTGCTAAATACGGGCTGGCGGCGGGCGCGGCGCAAGGAACTTTTGCGAGCCGATGACCAACTTTTGATTCGTAAACCGCCCGCAGCCGTTAAACTGCTCGCATGACTTGGTTTATTCTGGCGATCACTCTCACCCTCGTTGTCGTTTTTTTGTGTTCGATGATGGAAGCGATGATCTTCAGCACCACCGTCGCGGAAATCGAATCGCTTAAACGCACCTCACCCCGCCTCGGTGAGATCCTTGAGATGTTGAAAATCAAGATGGATGAAACGATTTCGACTATTCTCACGCTCAACACCATCGCGACGGCGCTAGGCTCCGCCGTGATTGGCGCCATTGGTGCCCATATTTTCACTGAGCAGATTTTAGCCATCGTCATGCTGGGGTACGGTGTTGTTTTGCTCATTTTCGCGGAGGTCATCCCCAAAACACTCGGCGTGGTTTCCCGAAAAGCGCTCCAACCCATCCTCGCCCGGCCACTTGAGATATTGTGCCGCTTACTTCGCCCGGTAACCTATCTCTGCAATGTTGCCGTAAGGATTTTTGTCAAACAACCCACCGAGGTGGAAAAATCTGACGAGGAAATTATTCTGCTAGCCGAACGCGGTGCCCAACAGGGCACACTTTCCCAAAGCGAATCCAGTATCATCGCCAACGTTCTTTCACTCGATGACGTGCGCATAAGCGAAATCATGACGCCGCGCACCGTGGTCACGATGCTCAGAAACAACGCCACAGTGGGTGAAGTCTTTCGCGAATATCCAAACATTCCATTCGCCCGCATTCCCGTTTATGGAAAAAATCTCGACGATGTTGTCGGACTCGCACGCCGACGTGACCTGCTCAAGGCCAAGGCCAACGATCAGGATTTTGAACTCGTCGATAAACTTAAGCAGGAAATTAATTTCATACCCGAAACAGTCACTGCCGCCAACGCCCTGCAAGTGTTTCTAAAAACTCACCAGCAGCTGCTCGTGGTAGTTGACGAATTTGGGGCCACCGCCGGCGTCGTCACCATGGAAGACGTGATGGAACACCTGCTCGGGCGCGAAATTTTCGAGAAGGACGACGTCGCGGTCGACATGCGCGAGCTCGCCCGTGCAAAACTGCAAAAACAAAATCGCGCCCGCCGCCCAAGCGATTCCACAAATCAGGGCAAGCCGCAGTAATTTCCAAAAAAACAGATGACCACGCCTCTGCTCGCCTACTGGATTCATAATTTCAGTCCGTTTTTGCCAGGTCTTCAATTCACCGAAGCGATCGGCGTTCGCTGGTATGGACTCTCCTACGTGCTCGGCTTCGTCGGTGGCGCCTGGTTGATCACCCGCGCCGCGAAAGCCGGGCGCTCACGGCTTCCCGCCGAAAAAACCTGGGATTTGATTGTGGCACTTGTCGCTGGCGTAATGATCGGTGGGCGGCTCGGCTCATTTGTCTTCTATCATCCGGAAGACCTTTTTCATGATCCGCTCGTCATCTTTCGCGTCTGGGAAGGTGGCATGGCCAGCCACGGCGGCTTCATCGGCCTGGCGGTCGCCATCGCTTGGTATGCACGCAGTCAGAAACTCCCGTTTCTGCACATTTCAGACGTCGTCGTTTCCGCTGGTCCGCTCGGACTTTTCTTCGGGCGCATCGCCAACTTCATCAATGGCGAACTTTGGGGCAAAATAAGCGACGTGCCTTGGGCGGTGAAATTTCCTCTGAGCGTCTCGCCTGGAACACCGCCGGATTTTATTCAGCCGCGCCATCCATCGCAGCTGTACGAAGCCGTGCTCGAAGGCGCGCTCATGCTGGCATTTGTACAATGGCGTTTTTGGCGCAGCAACGTCGCGCGCGCCACACCCGGTCGTCTTACCGGTGAGTTCTTGATCGGCTATGGCTTGGTTCGCATCTTCGGTGAGCAATTTCGTGAGCCCGACGCCACGCTGATCTTCGGAATCAGTCGTGGCGCATTTTATTCAATCTTCATGGTGGTCGCTGGCGCGGCTTTCATTCTTTTCAGCAAACAAGCCCTCGAAACAAAACAGGAACAAGCTGATCAGCCTAAATAAGGCTTGATGCGCACTCCAGCATCCGTGAGCGCTTGGCGGATTCTTGAAGCAAATCTAACCGCATGAGGTCCGTCTCCGTGCAAACAGACGGTGTCCGCATGCAACGCGATTTCAAAACCTTCGTGTGTCGTAATCATGCCACGTTCAACGATGTCGAGCACCTGGCCGATCATCGCATCTTCGCTGGCATGCAACGCACCAGGTTGCGAACGCGGCATTAACGAACCATCTGCCTGGTACACCCGATCGGCAAACACCTCACTTGCGACATGTAAGCCCGCCGCGACGCCTGCCTTGACCAACTGGCTTCCCGCCAGTGCGTAAAGCACCAGAGATTTACCTGCCGACGCGACGGCCTCAGCAACCGCCTTGGCGGTGGCGGGATCACGCGCTGCCGTATTGTATAACGCCCCATGCGGTTTCACGTGGGTAAGCGCGACACCGGCGGAGTCCGTAATTTTCTTTAGCGCTGCGATTTGGCGTGCCACCAAAGCATACACATCCTCCGGACTTAACGGCACGTCCTTCCGGCCAAAATTTTCCCGATCCTCATAACCAGGATGCGCGCCGACTGAAACCCAACTCATCTTGGCCAGCGATACCGTTTCCCGCATCGTCATCTCGTCGCCCGCGTGACCACCGCAGGCAATATTTGCTGAGGAAATCAGCCTCATGAGCTGGGCGTCATTTCCGGAACCTTCGCCTAGATCACAATTGAGATCGATGAAAGGACTCACGAAAATTTCTCCGTCAAGCCTTCGTGCAGACAAGACAACGCATACTCTTCCGCCAGGAAAAGCGCCTGCGCTTCCTCCAAGGAAACATGGGTAAAAAGAACCCGTTCGCCTGGCCGCAGCTGGGCAAGCAATGGCAGATCGACCGAAATTACCTCAGCAATCTTCGGATAACCGCCAATCGTCTGCCGGTCCGCCATGAGCACGATAGGCTGCCCATCCGGAGGCACCTGGACCGAACCAAACGCCACCGCCTCAGAATGCATTTCGCGGGGAGCTCTCAAAAAAAGCGGTGCGCCTTCGAGGCGCAGGCCCATGCGGTCCGATTTTGACAACACACCGTAGCGTGCCTCACACAACCGGTACTGCGCCTCCTCCGAAAACCAGTCCCACTGCGCACCACGCGTCACCCGTACCACCGGCTGCGTTGAATAGGCCGGCAAAATGCTCGTTGAAATATGCCAGCGTTCCACGTGTGCCGGAATCGGTTTGGCAACCTCACCGAGTTTCAATCGATCACCTTTGCGCAACGTTCGACCTTCAAAACCACCCAATCCCGCTCGCAAATAAGTGCTCGCGCTCCCCATGACCGGTGCCACGACAAAACCACCTGCCACCGCCACATAGCCACGGCATCCCGAAACGAGTTCGGTCAACGAAACGATTTGTCCGGCCTCGACCACAAACGGTTGCCACGACGGCACGCCGACAAAACGCGCGCCGCATACTGCGATCAGCGTTTGGGTGGGAAAGCACAAATCAGGACCAGCCATGGTCGTCTCGAGCAAAGCAGCTCCTTCAGGATTTCCCACCAATAGATTCGCCACGCGGGCCGCCTGCCGGTCCATCGCACCACCGCCCGGCACTCCAGCACAAAGGAAGCCCGTGCGGCCCAAATCCTGAACCATCGTCAAGACACCAGGCTTGAGCACTTCAACTTCATTCGGTGTATTTTTAGCCCCGCCATTCATTAAGACCAGGTTTTGAATTGTTCCTGCGAAATTGGTTCTATTTTCACCCTGTCGCCCACGCGCAGCCACGAGGGATTCTCTTCCTCGGGTCGAAAAAGCCGCAACGGTGTTCGCCCGATCAAATTCCAACCGCCAGGCGTGGCCAAAGTATAAATGCCCGTCTGCGCACCGCCGATGCCGACGCTGCCCGCCGGAACCACCGATCGTGGCGAGGCACGTCGCGGCGTATGTAGAACAGCCGGCAAGCCTGCCAGATAAGGAAAGCCTGGCGAAAAACCGACCGCGCGCACTTCGTAAACGGTGCGGCTGTGCAACTCAATG
>JAYTWC010000224.1:0-14893 GCA_043743635.1 Verrucomicrobiota bacterium
GTCGCCGGTAGTCGAAGCCGCGCGCGCAACGGTCACCATCACCAATTGCCACTGTTACGATTCGCCTCGGAAGTGCCCCAATGACACGCTGCCGACGAGATCCTAGGCAACTTCTGCGCACCGCGCCGTTTTCGTGCCCGTGATTCTGCCTCCGCAGCGAACGTAAAGATGAACTCTATCTCTTCGCTTCCTGAAACTCAGCCCCCGCCGTTTTAAATTCAATATTCTCCCATAGAATATATTCAATTATTAATCAAGGTTTTATATGAATTCAACACTCAACTGTCAGAAAAGATTACACCAGCGCTATTTTTAACTTTAACGCCTAACAATAAATTAGTTACGAATATTTTGACTCGTTTTGAAATTCAAACCCTGCACTCTTTGTCGGAATCTTTGACACTCTAGCCCACGAGAGATCTCTCAAAAGAAAAGAACTTCAAATTACCAAATTCTTTATCAATTATTAATTAACAATTTATAAATCTATAAACAGAAATATTTCGCCTTGGCACATGCATTGCTAAACCAAATCGTACTTAAAAAGTAATTTAAACATGAACCACATATCAAAAATCGTTAAATCCACAGCACTCCTCGGCGCCCTCGCCTTTGTAAGTGCCGTTAGCTCGCAGGCCGGCACACTAACCCTCTGGGACTCATGGGGTGGCGGCAACGGTCTTGGCGGCGGCGAATACACCATCACCGGTGACGCTTACATCGCAACACTCGCAAGCTCCTACAGCGCCAGTACCCGAGTAGGCGCCGGCTTCGAGAGTTTTTGTCTCGAAGAAAACGTTGGCATCTACTCAGGAACACCTTACAACTACAGCATCAGCTCTAAAGCCCAGACCCAAAACGATGCACTGTCGCTCGGCACTGCTTATCTCTACTCACAGTTCGCGAATGGTGTCTTGGCTGGCTATAATTATACCAATCTGACCCAGCGCGCCCTTGATGCAGACGATCTCCAGATTGCTATCTGGTGGCTGGAAAACGAAGGATCTTGGGTTTATAACGCCTCTAACAAATTCGAGTTGGCGGTATTTACAAAATTCGGTTCGGTTGTTGGTGCCCGTGCGGACAACAACGGTCTTTACGGTGCGGCAGTCCTCAACATCACGGATAGCAACGGCGCCGACAAACAGGACCAGCTCGTTCGCGTTCCAGATGGTGGCCTGACGGTTGCTCTCTTCGGTTTCGCAGTTCTCGGCTTGGCTCTCATCCGCCGCAAGATCGCTGCTTAATCACTGTTTTATTTAATCACGAAAGGGCTTGGGGTTTTCCTCAAGCCCTTTTTTGCGTTTACTGGAATCGTCCTTCAAGCACCCGAATTGTAGGCAACGCTCTCCGCATCGAATGACGTCGATTGGAGCGATTCTCTCCGGAACTCACTTTTGAGGATTTCGACCCGTTCAAGCGTGTGATATCGTTTCAAAAAACCTGTCAGTGGGCATCCCAATGAGCAACGCCTACCAAATACCATGCATATCGGTATAATACCAACGTCTTGTATCGTTTGGACTTTGGTAGGGCGAGGCGTCCTTGCCGAGCCGGCGACCCACCGGGACGGTTCGCCCTACCCACAATCGCAGGCAATTGTCCATCTCTTAGCAACGCAGGTGTAATCGTTTAAACTGAGCGTTCGGAAAAAAGGGCAGGCGGATTTTTGATTTCCGCCTGCCCCGCCCTATCCGCGTTCGGCCGATTAAGCTTTCACTAAGGTTTTAACCGTTTTGTTGCCCGGCCTGTCCATCGCCGTCACGTCGACGGCAAATGAAACCGGCAAGGGCGTCATCGCGGTCTGTGCCGTATACCTCCAGGAGCCCTGGTCGAATACCGCTGCGCCTTGCTCCTGCACTCCGCCGGCGGCGTTGCGAATCGCCACTGCGACACTGACCACTTCGATATCATCCGTGGCCCGAATGAGGATCTTCTCGCCGACCTGGCCAGAATACCCTCGCAGATCGATGTCATCAACCGTGGGCGCGTTCAGGAAATCGCCCACCGCCAATGCAAACACCGGTTTGTTTTTCAATTTGGCAGCTGCCTCGTACACCGCTCGCAACGCCGGATCACCCAGCATTGCTTTGGCATAGACCGCCGCGAGGCGGAAACGCTCCTGATGCCCTAACTGACTGGCCGATTGAACACGCCCTTCGGTATCGGGTTTTCGTGCAATGACCACCTGCCCTTCGTAGCGGCGGAAAACCAAATCGCCAATTTTCCCGCTAATATTTTCCATTACTGGATTCATTTTTAGTTTAGCCATGTTTTGTTAGTCCTCCCGGCCGGTTCTGCTGCCCGTACGCCTCCCGCTCGAAGAACAGGGTTCCTTCGACGTAGCTTCGCTCTTCCTTCGATCTAGCTTCGATGGAGAACCGCCACAAGGGTTCAGCGTTACAGGCATAACACAGATGTTCATGTTGGTTTATGGGCCTCTCCCACTCGGGACACCCGTCCAAACAAGGTGTTGTTCAGACCGATGCCAGGCAGACTGGTAAACTTAGAACGCTTCGAATGGTATTTGTGGCTTACAAAGAAATGTTTTCTTTGTAATGGACAACCTAAGAAAAGAACCAACGAACGCTTCCTGCCGCTAGCGGCGAGAAATTGAACACCGAAGAAACCAAGAAGCGAAGCTCAACCCATTACAGCGGTTTCATAAAACCGGTAGCCGCGAAATCCAATCGTAGGGGCGCAGTCTTGCTGCGCCCTTTCACCGCAATCGAACGCCAAACACGGGCGCAACAAGCTTGCGCCCCTACCATGCAGCTCGCTTTTGCGTGCTTTTTCCAGGCATAGTTTTATTCCCTTTGGGTCCAATACCCCGGAGCTCGCTCCGGCTTGATTGGAGGCGCGGTGCCCTCACCGCGCATGGCCGACGAGGGCGTCGGCCCTCCATTTTCAGGCGCGGATCGCGGCGTAAAGCCGCTCCCACAATTTTCTGCAATGCCCCGGAGCTTGCTCCGGGGATCTTTACTTGAAATGCTCTAGGTGTAGGAACTGTTTCAGAAATCCTTCCCCTCGCAGGTGAAACCAACAAAATCCATAAGATTGCCTGTATCCTTGGTTTCTTAGATTCTTTGTAGTTCAAATGCGGATAGAAATTGAACTACGAAGAAACCAAGAAGCGAAGCTCAACCCATTATAGCGGTTTCATAAAAACGGTAGCCGCGAAATCTAATCGTAGGGGCGCAGTCTTGCTGCGCCCTTTCACCGCAAACGAACCCCAAACACGGGCGCAACAAGATTGCGCCCCTACAACCTCACACCAACAGCCATGCGAAGGCTCTCAGGGATTTTCGTAGTGGACATTCAGGTAAAACCCGATGTCACAAACCGACCATATCCAGCACGCATATTCTTGCGCTTTAGTGGCTTGTGGCCAACCGTTGCAATCCGATCGTCAACCATCAGTGTGATCGAGCTCCTTTCGCTTTCTCGCCACGGCCGCGCCACCGCCGAAAACAATCCCTTACCACGTCATGGATTTTAAAATACGGACCCAAACGAATGGTTCTATTATTGTGCTGCTGATCAGCCTCAGCGCCCTCGCCCCCGGCACCTTCGCCCAATCGGTAGTCGCTCCGCTTAGCCCTTCCCCGGCCGTCGCGGCAACCAACTCAACTGGCACCAAGTCCACTGGAGTTTCCGCGCTTGGCACCTCGTTCAGCGATCTCCGTTGGGGCCCAATCAACTTTCATCCGCACGTCGCATATCGCTACCTTTATGGTGACGGAATTCAGGCGTCTCCCGGCGATCCAAAGAAAACGGCGATTCAAACCTTTTCCCCGGGGCTTTTAGCTGAATTAGGCACACGTTGGACGATAGATTTCACCCCTACCTGGACGTATTATTCGAGCAGTGCGTTTCGTAATTCGGTCAACCAAACGGGACAGGTCAACTGGAACACCAAGTACGAAGATTGGACTCTTTCTGCCGGCCAAACCTACTCCAAAAGCGATTCACCGACCGTCGAAACCGGTCGCCAGACCCAACAGACCAGCTACGTTTCCAGCTTTAGCGCCCTGTATGCATTGAACAGCCGCTACGCGCTCCAAACCGCGCTCTCACAAAACCTGAACTTTACTGAAGGCTACACTAATACACGCACGTGGTCCGCCGGTGAAACATTGATCCGCCAAATTTCCGCCCGCCTCAATACAGGTCTCGGCGCCACGTACAGCTACACCGCGATCGACCGAACGCCCGACATGGCTTCGCTTCAGTTTATGGGCAATCTGAACTGGCGCGTCACCGATCAACTCAATTTTGCGCTGCAAGCCGGACTAGAAAAACGGCACATTTACAACCAAGCTGGCGACTCAAAACAAAATCCAGTCTACAGCGGAACCATCCAATATACCCCCACGGAGACAACCCAGCTCGGCTTCACCGCCTCGCGCTCCAGCTCTGCCTCATTTTTCGACAGCCAGATCGTAGAATCCACGAGCTACGGACTTTCACTGAATCAACGCCTGCTCAAACGCCTACAGTTCAGTGCTTCGCTCGGCCATCATGAGTCCAAATACACCGCAACCCAGACCTCGGCGACCAGTGGGCGCTCCGACAAAAGTGACTCCCTTAACCTCGGCCTACATACAACATTTTTTACGCGTATGAGCACCGGCATTTCCTATCAATATAGCCACAACTTATCCAACACGTCAGGGTTTGGATTTTCGAGCAGTCAGGTTGGGCTGGATATCAGCGCCAGCTTCTAGTCGCAAAGAACAGCCGCTTTCTTCCATCAAGAACTACCCTTATAATGCCATCGACACCACCCCCGCAGCCTGCGCCTTTTCAATCGCCCGCCCTGCGCACTTTCATTGTGGCGGTTGCGGTTTTAATTCTGCTTTTCTGCCTGCCGTTATACCACCTCGTCCGGTTCGCCCTTCAAAGCTCGCTCTATTCCTACATTGTTCTGATTCCGTTCGTCAGCCTCTACCTCGCTTGGCAGCGCCGCTCTGCCGAGCCCGATCATTCAACGCCTAACCGTCCGCTCGCCTTTCTCCTTTTTGGCATCGGACTCGCCGCTCTCGGCGGTTGGTCGATCCCACTGCTCTCAGGCGCTTCGTTCGCTCGCGAAGACTCGCTCGCACTGACGACCCTTTCCTTCGTTGGATTCTTTGCCGGAATTTGTATCTGGTTTTTAGGTCGGCAAACCTTGCGCGTCTTCCTCTTCCCGCTGTCTTTCCTCATTTTCATGATTCCGATGCCGGTCGCCCTGGAATCGGCGATCGAAACCGTCCTCCAATATGGCTCCGCCACGGTCGCCCATGGGCTTTTTGTGATCACCGGCACCACGGTTTTCGCCGACGGCCTCATTTTTCAACTTCCCGGAATCACGCTCAAGATCGCTCCCGAATGCAGCGGCATTCACTCCACCCTCGCTCTGCTCATCACCAGCATTGTTGCCGGCTCGTTTTTTCTCCGCTCACCCGGTCGCCGCGCCGTCCTCGCTTTAGCCGTCTTTCCTCTCGCCCTCTTGCGAAACGGATTTCGCGTGTTCGTCCTCGGCGAGCTCTGCGTGCACATCAGCCCGGATATGATCGATTCCTACATCCACCACCATGGCGGTCCGATCTTTTTTGTCCTTTCACTGATACCTTTTTCCCTGTTGCTCCTCCTTCTTATTCGCTCCGAGCGCAAAGCCCGGCCAAAATCATGAAAAAGAAACCCTATTCAATCCTGCCATTGCTCGTCGCCCTGCTCGCAACCCTCGCGTTTGTCGGATGTTCTGCTGAAGGCAAAAAAAACCGCGCCCTCAAACAAGCGGAACGAGACTACGCGGCCGGCAAATACGACGAGGCCGAGATCGACTGCAAAAACGTTTTAAAGGTCGAAAGCCTCAATCCCCAAGCCATTGGACTGCTCGGCCTCATCTATGCCGAACAAGGGCGTATCGGCCAATCAATTCCCCTCTTGCTAAAAAGCCGGGAACTACAACCGGACAATCTCGAAATCCGCTTGCGGTGTGCCCAGATCAATCTCGCCACGGGAAACTTCAAAGATGCCCGCACCGAAGCCAACCTAGTCCTTGACCGTCGGCCCACGGACCCAGAAGTACCGCTCCTGCTGGTCGCAACCATCGCCAAACCACAGGATATCGCCGAGGTCCGCAGCCGTCTTGAAAACCTGCCGACAACAGCTGCCAAAGGAGCACCGGTCTTGACTGCGCTCGCCATGATTGAAATGCGCCAGGGAAAAATTAAAGCCGGCGAAAGTCTCCTCCAACAAGCGCTCGCGGCTGACCCCAAATTTGCAACCGCCCACAGTGCGCTCGGCACTCTATACGGCCTGAAAAATGACAAAACAAAGGCCCTGCAGGCATTCAAACTCGCTGCCGACAACTCGCCCTCACGCTCCGTCCGTCGCGTCCAATACGCACAATTTTTGGTCAAAACCGGCAATACACCCGCTGGCAAGAAATACCTTGAAGACCTCACTAAGTCGACACCGGACTTCCTGGCGCCATGGACCATGCTCGCGGAACTATCCCTTTTGGAAAAAAACTTCAAGGACTGCGCCAGCTACGTCGAAAAAACCATCGGCCGCGATCCACAGAATCTCGAAGGCCTTATTATACGTGGCCGCATGCACCTCGAACAAGGCAATACCGCCAAGGGCGTGGAAGAATTCGAACGGCTGCTAAAGATCTACCCGCGCGCACCCCAAGTGTTACACCAGCTTGGCCTCGCCTACCTCGCCGCCAACAATCCCACGCAGGCCACCAACACATTGAAGCAAGCCCTCGTTCTGGCCCCAAACAACGGCGATGCCGCATTCGCTCTCGCCAGCGCTTATCTTCGAAGCGGCGATCCCAGTGGCACCATTTCACTGCTCAAACCCCTCGTCCAGCAACGCCCGAACCTCGCCCCGCCCCGCCTCCTTTTAGCCGACGCTTATCGCGCTCAGAAAAACTACAGTGATGCCCTCGCCGTTTACCGGCAGCTGGAAAAAGATTTTCCTGGCAACGCCCAAACCTCCCTCATGATCGGCCTCGCCTTCCTCCAACAAAACCAACCAACAGAGGCGCGCAAAGCCCTTTCCGAGGCACTCACCCGTTCCCCCGGACTTACCTCCGCCCTCGAACGTCTGGTCGCTCTCGATATCGCCGAAAATAAACTCACCGAAGCCACCCAACGGGTTGAAACCGAATTGGCCCGAAACCCCAATTCCGCCGCCGTACACGTTCTGGCCGCCAAGATCAGTATCACCAAATCGGATACCGCCCGGGCCGAAACCGAACTCCGCAAAGCCATCGAACTCCAACCCGAAAGCAACGAAGCCTATTTCTTCCTCGCCCAGCTGTACCTAAACTCCAAACAGGAACAAAAAGCTCTCGCCAATCTCCAATCCATCGTCGGGCGCGACCCCAAGGACGTGCCCTCCTGGATGCTGATCGCCCTCATCCTTGAACAACAAAAGAACTATCCCGCAGCCCGCGAAGCCTACGAAAAACTTCTCGGCGTGAAGCCCAATTCCATCGCCGCCCTCAATAACATCGCCTGCCTTTATTCCGATCAATTCAACGAACTCGAAAAGGCCTTCACCGCCGCTCAAAAAGCACGCGAACTCGAACCACAGGAACCACACATTTCCGACACGCTCGCGTGGATCCTTTTCAAAAAAGGCCAGTACCGCTGGGCTTTGGGTCTGCTCGAAGAAAGTGCACCAAAACTCACCGACTCGCCTGAGGTTCAATACCACCTCGGTATGGCCAGGTACATGCTGGGATTGGAGGAACCCGCCCGCCTCGCCCTTCAAGCCGCGCTCGACCAAAACAAAGAATTCACCGGCAGCACCGAGGCCCGTCAACGGCTGGCGCTCTTAGCCCTTGACGCCAAAACCTCCGACAACGCAGCCCGCGCCCTCGTTGAAAAAATTCTGGCGAACCAACCCGGTGACCCAATCGCGCTCGCCCGCCTCGCGGCATTACAGGAATACGACGGGGCCATCGACCAAGCCATCGCCACCCATCTTAAAGCCGCACAAGCCAACCCCAGCGCGACCGCACCATTGCTCAATCTCGCCCGGCTTTACGCCCTGAATAAAAACACCCCCAAGGCCCTCGAGATGGCCAAAGCCGCACGCAAACTCGCTCCCGACGACCCCATTGCTTCCCGCATGCTCGGCCGGATTGCCTTCCAAGCCGGCGACCACGATTGGGCCGCGACTCTCCTCAGTGAAGCCGCTCAGAAAATCACCGACGATCCCGAACTGCTCTATGAAGAAGCCCTGGCCTACTTCAGCATCGGTCGCACCCCCGATGCCGAAAACTCCTTGCGTGAAGCCCTGGCTCTTGGCGAAACCAAATCCTTCACCCAAGCAGAACAAGCCAAACAGTGCATCGACATGATCGAGCTCATAAAAAAGCCGACGGCCGCCGGCCTTGATCGCGTTGAACAAATCCTCAAACGCAACAAAGACGACGCCCCGGCCCTCATGGCACTCGGCGCGCTCAACGAGCAAAGTGGCAACTCCACCGCCGCCGGCGCCGCGTACCAAAAAGTTCTCACCCAATTCCCAGGCCTGATCCCAGCCAAGATCCGCCTCGCCGTAATAGGTTCGGCCAAGCCCGATTTTGATGCCAATGCCTACGCCCTAGCCCAACAGGCCCGTACCACCAATCCCGATGATGCTGAATTGGCACGAGCGTTCGGTATCCTAGCCTACCGCAAAGGCGGCGAAGCGGCTCGCGCCATCAGCCTCCTGAAACAAAGCGCCAAAATCTATGTGAACGACGCCGAGCTGTTTTATTATTTAGGTATGGCTCAGCTGCAGACCAAAGAACTGACGGCCGGTCGCGAATCGCTGCAAAAATCGCTCGACGCCGGCCTCACCCCCGCCCTGGCCGCCGAAGCCCGCAAGGCTCTCGCCGCGCAGAAATAGGGGTCTCATACAACATCTCCTATTATTTGGACTTTGGTGGGGCGGATGGTCCCTCATCCGCCTCGGTCAATGCGGAGCATTGACCCAACCTTCGACCGCAAAACATAAAGTCCAATTCTTAAGAGACGTTGGTCTCACCCCCCATTATCGCAAAGGCGAAAAGCCGCAGTATTCCACTGCGGCTTTTTGATGGAGTTAGCTGGGTGGGGTTGGTTGGGCTTCCGTAGTTGAAATTGAACACCGAAGAAACAAAGAAGCGAAGCTCAACCCATTATAGCGGTTTCATAAAAACGGTAGCCGCGAAATCCAATCGTAGGGGCGCAGTCTTGCTGCGCCCTTTCACCGCAATCGAACCCCAAACACGGGCGCAACAAGATTGCGCCCCACCCATGCAGCTCGCTTTTGCATGCTTTTCCCCAGGCATAGTTTTATTTGAAATGCTCTAGGTGTAGGAACTGTTTCAGGAATCCTTCACCTCGCAGGTGAAACAATCAAAAACCCATAACTTTGCTGCATCCTTGATTTCTTGGTTTCTTCGTCGTTCAAATACGGTTTCTAGGATCTGCTCACCTTGATACACGCGAGACCCCTGAAAGCGTGAAATGCAAGCCTGTTGGAATTTTATCCAGCTGCGTTAACACCTCTTCGACGGTTTGCGACGTGTGACCCGTATCCGCTGCGACAAAACGGACCTTGACTGAAACCGCGTCACGAAAAAAGCCACGCGCTGTTCCCGCAAAAGTAACCCGTTGCGGCGTCCTTCCCACGGGCACGCCGTTCACCACGACGATTCCCCCCGACGGCTCGGAATCAACCATCATTGAATATTCACCCACCGTGAGTTTTGGCGCAGCATCGCTCGGATGAAGCGGTGTCGATTTCTGGACCGGTGCTGGCGCGTGCAAAGGCCCTTCCACGCGGCGCCCCGTCGAACAACCCGTGGCCAGCGCCAAAACACACAAGAAGAAATAGGATGAATAACAACGAAGCATGGAGGTAAATTTTGACCGCACAAAACGCTAATGTTCCCATGAGCACAACGCGCAACGACTTTATTAACCAAAATTCCGCAATAGAAATTGAACGACGAAGAAACCAAGAAGCGAAGCTCAACCCATTATAGCGGTTTCATAAAACCGGTAGCCGCGATATCCAATCGAAAGGGCGCAGTTTTGCTGCGCCCTTTCACCGCAATCGAACCCCAAACACGGGCGCAACAAGCTTGCGCCCCACCCATGCAGCTCGCTTTTGAATGCTTTCCCCTAGCATAGTTCTATTTGAAATACTCTAGGTGTAGGAACTGTTTTAGAAATCCTTCCCCTCGCAGGTGAAACGATCGAAATCCATAACTTTGCCTGCATCCTTGGTTTCTTCGATTCTTCGAAATTCAAATACGGTTTCTAAGATTGATTATTCATCTTGGGAAATCCGCCCACGTTGATCCTTCGCCACCCGCCGAAGCCGTTTACCTGCGACCATCCGTCGCTTTTGTGCACGGCTTTTTGGGCGTTTCCGGCGCCGTTCTTTTTCAACCGCGCTGCGGCGTTCAACCTCTGCCTGACGCAACACGCCTTCAAGTTTCTCGCACAGTTCAGCCCAGGCCAGCTCACGATTCGCCACTTGCGAACGCTCCCGTTGACAACGCACTTCAACACCCGTCGGCCGGTGCTTGAGCCAAACCGTTGACGACGTTTTGTTAATTTTTTGCCCACCCGGGCCCGACCCGCGTACAAATTTTTCCTCTACGTCGGCCGGAATGATCCCCAACGTATCGAGTCGCTTTTGGATTTGCGTTGGTAAATTCATTTGGTGCGTTCTTTTTTCTTAGTGAAACTCTTCGGTCAGTTTAGAGTCAAAGCCACCTTCTTTCCATCACCTTCTCAACTTCATGATCACCGGCCCCACTTGGTCCCAGAAACTTCGAGATGAAATCGGCAAAGCCGTCATCGGTCAGGACGCCGTCATCGAGCGCCTGCTCGTTGCGCTTCTCGCCAACGGCCACGTCCTGCTCGAGGGCATGCCCGGCCTCGCGAAAACCCTGCTCGTCAAATCGCTCGGTACCGCCCTCGGCGTCCAATTTGAGCGGATACAGTTCACGCCCGATCTGCTTCCGAGCGACGTGGTCGGCACGATGATTTTCCAGCCAAAGTCTGGCGAATTCACCGCCCATCGCGGCCCGATCTTCGCCAACCTCGTCCTCGCCGACGAAATCAACCGCGCTCCCGCCAAGGTCCAAAGCGCACTCCTCGAGGCAATGCAGGAACGCCAGGTCACGATCGGTGGACAAACCAATCTGTTGCCCAAGCCATTTTTCGTGATGGCCACGCAAAATCCAGTCGAACAGGAAGGCACCTACCCGCTGCCCGAGGCGCAGACCGATCGCTTCCTTTTCAAACTCCTCGTCGATTACCCTAACCTCGCCGAAGAGACAGAAATGATGCAGCGCTGGGGACAGGTCACTCAACAGCCCACGCTCAAAGCCGCTTCCTCGGGCGAAGAACTCCTGTCGCTCCGCGTCGAGGTGGACAAGGTCCACGTCGCGCCGGCGCTCCAGGGATACATCCTCGCGCTCGTCCATGCCACCCGCGCCATGGCCACCGATCCGCGCAACCAACTGCAACCGGGCAAAAAGTATCTCAATTTCGGCGCCTCGCCCCGCGCCTCGCTCGCGCTCTTCCAAGCCGGCCGCGCGCTCGCCTGGCTGCGCGGACTCGATTTCGTCAACCCTGCGCTGATTCAGGAAATCGCGCCCGACGTCCTTCGCCACCGCATCGGCCTCACCTACGAAGCCGAGGCCGAAGAAATCAACGCCGACAAACTCATCGGCCAGGTCCTCGACCGAACGCCGGTGCCGAAGCTTTAGTTTTACCTCTTTCATCTTTCTCGTTCTCTTTATCGTTCTCCCTCCGATCCAGCCCCGTCGAGAAAGAGAAAGAAAAAAGATAAAGAGGAAAGATCCAATCGCCATGCCCACCGAACAACCCACCACCGCCACGGCTCCGCTTGCGCTCCTGCGCCAGCTCGAATGGCGCGTGCGGCACGCGGTGGAAAATGTCCTCAGCGGCGAATATCGCTCCGCCTTCCGCGGACGCGGCATGGAGTTCGATCAGGTCGTAAAATATTCCTTCGGCGACGATGTCCGCGACATCGACTGGAACGTCACCGCCCGCCTCGGCGAACCCTACCGCAAGAAATTCGTCGAAGAACGCGAAGTCACCCTCCTCATCGTCCTCGAAGATACTCCTAGCCTCCAGTTCGGCTCCGGTGCCCAGTCGAAGCGCGAAGCGCTGCTCGAACTCGCCGGCCTCGTCATGATGCTCGGTGCCGTCAACCGCGACCGCGTCGGTTACGTCCATGCCCGACCCGATGGATACACGTTCCGCGAACCCGTGCGCGGACGCGGCGCCATCATGCACGCCGCCGCCACTCTGCTCGGCAAACCCGCCCCGGATCTCGCGACCACGAGTATTCAACAATCCGATACCATGGTGCCTTGGCGGCTGCTCGCCCGCACCGCGCCCAAGCACAGTATTCTCATCTGGCTGAGTGATTTTCCACCCGCGCCGTCCCCCGAAGGCTGGGCCATCATGCGCCGTCGTTACAATACCATGGGCTTCCGCGTCGACGACCCGTGGGAACGCGAACTCCCTACCGGCGAATCTTTCGTCGCCTACGATCCCGTCGCTGGCCAGTTGGTGACACTGGGTGGTTCGTCCAGCGAGCGCGCCGCCCACGCCGCTTGGCGCGCCGAACGCGATCAGGCCTGGCAGTCGCTCTTTCCCGACCCACTGAGTCGTCTCGCCATCACTCCGGCGGACAATCGCCTCGACGCCCTCGTGCGTTTCTTCCACGCCCGCATGCACCGCGGATCGAAGTAACAAGATGCACGCCGTCACTCTCCAGTCACCGCTACTCGCCCTCTTGGATTTTCGTCTCGCGAATCCATGGTGGCTGCTCGCCTGGTTGCTGATTCCCTCCATTCTCTGGTTGCGTAGCCGCCGCCGCGTGCCCGTTCTTGTCGTGCCCTTCGCTGCCGCGTGGCACCGCAAAACTTTTTCCACCACGTCTCGCTGGCCCGCCATCTTCACCGCCACCGGGCTCGTTTTTCTCATCATTGCCCTCGCCCGACCTCAAGACGTCAAAGACAAGCGCGAGGTTCGCTCCCAAGGCTACGATCTCATCCTCGCCGTCGATCTTTCCTCTTCGATGCTCGCCGAGGACTACGAGCAAAACGGAACCGCCATCAACCGTCTGCAAGCCATCAAGCCCGTCATTCAGGCTTTCATCAATGACCGCACCAACGACCGCATCGGCATGGTCGTGTTTTCCGGCCGCGCCTACACCCTCGCCCCGCTCACCTTCGACCACAACTGGCTCAGCCGACAAACCGAACGCCTCGCCACCGGCATGATCGAAGACGGCACCGCGATTGGCGACGGACTCGGAGTGGCGTTAACCCGTCTCGAACAAGCCGCCCACGAGGAAAATAACCATCGCAAAGGTGCCTTCGTCATTCTGCTTACTGACGGCGCCAACAATCGCGGCGTCATGACCCCGCAGCAAGCCACCGATATCGCCAAGGCCCGCAGCATTCCCGTTTACACGATCGGCGCCGGCAAAGACGGCTGGGTGCGCATGCCGGTCTTCGAAAATGGCGAGAAAGTTGGCTACTCCCGCATGTTCTCCGATCTCGATGAGAAGCTCCTGCACGATATCGCTGACGCCACCAGGGGTCATTTCTTTCGCGCCGACGACACGCGCACCATCGAATCCGCTTTTAAGGCGATTAACCGCGCGCAAAAGATCGAGTTCCAAGCCAAGTCCTACCTGATCACCACCGAACTATTCCACTGGTTCGCCATGCCGGGCGCACTCCTGATCCTCCTTGGTGCAGCCATTGCCTGGAAGTCCACGCGCCCCACCGGCGTCGCCACTTCTCAACACCGTTCTATCGCCGCATGAGTTTTCACTGGCCCATCGCATTTTGGTTCCTGCTGCTTCCGCTCACCTTCGCGGTTCTGGAGTTGCGCCGTCGTCGTGCCAGCGGTGCGAATCCCCATCCTAAAATCCTCCGCGCCGAGGCCGGCCAGCATCAACTTTCACTCGCCACTGACACGTCCGCAACCAAGTCCTCCCGCCACATCCGCTGGCGTCTCTGGCTCGGCCTCACGTTGGCCATCGTCGCTTTCGCCCGCCCGCAATGGGGTCGCATCGAGGAGCCATCCTTCGACCAGTCCCGCGAAATCCTCATCGCGCTCGACCTCTCACGCAGCATGTTGGCCGACGACATTCGCCCGTCACGCCTCGAACGCGCCAAGCTCCTCGTCTCCTCACTCCTCGAACGCCTCAACGGAGAACGCGTTGGCTTAGTGGTGTTCTCGGGTTCGGCTTTTCTCCAAAGCCCGCTCAGCGCCGACTACGAAATCCTCCGCGAGTTCCTGCCCGAGCTGAACACTCGCTTCCTTCCCGAGGGAGGCACGGACTACACCGCGCTCCTGAAAACTTGCCTCACGGCCTATGGCGCGACCAACAGCGCAGATCGCTACCTTATCATTCTCAGCGACGGCGAGGCCACCGACGAGAACTGGAAACCCCTCGCTGCCGAACTCAAAACCAAAGGCATCCGCGTCATCGGCCTCGGCATCGGCACCAACACCGGCGCTATGATCCCCGACGGTTCAGGCGCCTTCGTGAAAGACGAACGCGGTGCCGTCGTCCTCTCAAAACTCGAAAGCGCCACACTCCAACAACTCGCCACCGACACAAACGGCGTTTACGCCGACGCCAGTACCTGGGTCGATCTCGCCCAGCTCATCCAGTCCACCGTCGAAACCGGCCGAAAAGGGGCCTTCACCGAACACAGCCGCGTCCGCCTCGCTGACCGTTTTCAATGGGCACTCGCGCCCGCCTTATTCCTGCTCCTCTGGAGTTTCTGGCGCGAATTTCCCGTGCGCCCCCGCCTGCGCGATATTCAACTCGCCTCAAATCCGCCGCC
>JAYTWC010000225.1:0-2899 GCA_043743635.1 Verrucomicrobiota bacterium
GGCGTCGGAATTTCAACTAAACGAACCGATCCTTGCCCCCAAGAACCCACCGGTTCCACCCAAGTGCTGGGGCGTAAATGATAGGCCGCCTCCATATCCTCATAACTTTCGAATTTACGATCACGCTGGATCAACCCGAAACCGCGCGGATTTTCATCGTTGAAGGCTGTCACGCGCAACCCAACCGGGTTCACGAGCGGACGCCAGAGCCATTCACCGCTCCCACGCTCGAGCATCAAACCATCAGAATCGTGCACCTCAGGCCGCAGATCGCCTTCCTTGCCATTACTATTTTCTCCGTGCCAATACATGCTGGTGAGCGGCGCAATGCCAAAGGTCTTAATCGTAGTTCCGCTGCGTTGATAAATCGCTGCCTTCACCTGCATCACGGTTGAAACACCAGGCGTAATAATAAAACGATACGCCCCAGTAACGCTAGGGCTGTCGAGCAGGGCATAAAGCATTATCTCTTTTGAATCAGCCTGCGGTTTCACGACCCAGAACTCTTCGAAAACAGGAAACTCCTCGGGCCCCGGATCCGCAGTATTAAGCGCAAGGCCTCGGGCCGATAAACCATAGCGCATCGCCTTGCCAAGTGCGCGAAAATAGCTCGCACCTTGAAATACGGCTAGTTCATCAAGATAGTTCGGGTTGTTGAGCGCGTAATGAATGCGGAAGCCCGTGAAACCCATATCAGACGGCACCCGTCCAACCGAACGTGCCTTGTTGTACTCAAAAAGCTTCGGGCTGAACTCAATGGTCTTCTCTTTGCCATCGTCAATTTCGGAAAGCTGCACCGTCTTGTTGTAGATAAAACCAGGGTGAAAAAACTGGAGCTGAAACGGCAGTTGTTCACGCCGCCACCACGCGCGATTTGGATCAAAACGTATGTCCCGATAAAGATCGTAGCTCAATTCCTGCAGAGCCTTCGGCACACGACTCGGGCGCTGCACATACGGTTTTGCCGCGAGCGATTTTGCGCGAAACTGCAGCACTTCGAGATCGAAGGGCATGTCGGCACGCAAGGCCACAACGGCGTTCAAACTGATCAATCCAACCAGGAGCAAGCGTCTCATTTTTCTAAAAAGAAATTCTGTTGTTTGTCGGTAATCGGGAGTGTGGCACGTTCCATCACCTTAAGCAAATCTTCCCAAATGGCACGTTTGGAGCGATTTGTTGGGTTTTTTAAAATGTAAGTGGGGTGATATGTCACCAAGACCGGTTTTTCAGCAAACAGTTTCCACTGCCCCCGCACTTCCCCCAAAGTTTTGAAGGAGCCTGCACCAAACATTCCCTGAACAACAACCGAGCCCAGCGCCACAATGATTTCAGGATTAACGACTTCGATCTGCGCCCGCAAATACGACAGACTGTAAGCCAATTCCTCAACGGTGGGCGGCCGATTATTCACCTGCGCCACGCCTCCAGGCGGCACGGCGGGCTCAAGCCGCCAATTTATAAAGCTACCAATATAAACATCGCTGCGTTTCAGCCCCATGCCGCCAATCATCCGCGTCAACAACTGCCCGGCAGGACCAACAAACGGCTCGCCCTGTTCTTCTTCCTCCGGACCCGGCACATCGCCGCAAAAGAAAATTCGCGCATCGAGACTTCCCACGCCCAGCACTGGCTTTTTCCCAGGACGCACATGCGCTTTGCCCACCGGATCGTTAAGAACAAGTTGTTGCAGCGCATCCCACCGCACCTGTTTATCGCCGGCGGGTAATACAATCTTAGGCGGTGGTGGCAGGTTACTAACGACGGTGGGCGGGATGGGTTTAACCGTAAATTTCGGCGGCGGTGGCGCCTCGTAACGAACCGATTCCTCGACCACGTTTGTCGAAGATGACTGGTTTCGGTTATCCTGACGGACCGGAGACGGCAGTGTCGCCGTTTCGCGAACCACAACGTTTGCAGGCACGCGTTGCGACCGCGCCGCCGCAACTTTCCGCAAGGTCGCCAAGCTCTCTTCCGACACCAACACAGACTTCACGCCAGACGCCTTGAGGCGTTTGAGTTCGTCGGTAAGGGCATTGAGCGCAGCGCGCATGGGGTTCAGACAGGGCGTGAAAACTGACCCGTGAGTTTTTCCACGTACTTTCCGAGCATGTCGAATTCCAAATTCACCAAATCACCTGCATTCTTCTGATGTAAATTCGTAACCTGAATCGTATGCGGAATCAGCCAAACCGCCAGCGTATCGCCCTCGGTTTCCGCAACCGTCAGAGAGATGCCATCAATCGCAATACTTCCTTTATGCACAAGATAACGTCCGCAACCAACCGGTCCTCGCAAACGTAGATAATGATCGTTTCCGCGTTGCTCAAACACCTCAATCGTCCCAAGTCCGTCGATATGACCCGTGACAAAATGCCCGCCCACCTTGCCGTCGAAACGCAAACTGCGCTCCAAATTCACCGCTGAACCCGGCGAAAGCGCCGAAAAACTCGTCAGTCTGCGCGTCTCTTCCAGCACATCGAACTCAAGCCGACCCGCGTCAAATTTCGTCACCGTCAAACAACATCCGTTAACCGCGATACTGTCGCCTAGAGCGAGATTCTGTGCGACCACTTTTGCCGCGATACACAAACGCCACGACGCCGCGCCCTGCGCGAAGCGCTCAACGCATCCAGTTTCTTCGATGATTCCGGTGAACATCCCCCATGCCTTAAGGGAAAACGTAACTGCATGAAACCAATAAATGGCCGCAAGCCACTTTTCCTTGCGTCATCAGAAATCGTCGGCCTGTCGCACCACCCGGTTTTCAAAAACAAAACAGCCTGCGTCGGTGAAAACGCAGGCCGTCAATAAAGTCTAGAAAGCCAGATTAGCCAAACAGCTCTTCGGGTTTAAAGAAACGAGCGAGTTCAATTTTCGCATTTTCAACGCTGTCGGATGC
>JAYTWC010000226.1:0-2235 GCA_043743635.1 Verrucomicrobiota bacterium
GGGTATTTCGGGTAGCGTTCGCTGCCTTTGGGGAAGGGGATGGCGAGGTCGCACATTTCGGCGACGAGCTGGGTGTTGGTCAGCGATTCGGGGATTTCGGCGAAGAGCTTGGCCATCTCGTCGCGCGACTTCAGGAAAAACTCGTTTGTGCTGAACCGCATCCGGTTCTCGTCCGCGATCTTCGAGCCAGTCTGGATGCAGAGCATGGTGTCGTGCGGTCCGGCATCGGAGGCGTTGACGTAGTGAACGTCATTCGTGCAGATGACTTTGAGATTAAATTCCTCGGCGAGCTTCAGGAGGCCAGGGATAATTTTGCGCTGTTCGGGTAGGCCGTGGTCTTGGATTTCGACGAAAAAGTTCTCGCGGCCGAAGACTTCGACGAAGCGCGCGGTGGCTTTGCGGGCGTCTTCTTCGCGGTCGTTGAGCAGGTGCTGAGGGACGATTGCGGCGAGGCAACCGCTGAAAGCGATGAGGCCGCCGCAGTATTTTGTGAGGGTTTCCCAATCGGCGCGTGGCTTGTAATAGAAGCCCTTCAGGTGGGCATCAGAGACGAGTTTGAGCAGGTTTTGGTAGCCTTGGAGGTTCTTCGCGAGCAGGCCGAGGTGGTAGTAGCTTTTGCCGTCTTCGGCGCGGCCATTTTTCTCCAAGCGGGAGTTTTCAACGAGGTAAATTTCACAGCCGATGAGCGGCTTGATGTTCTTCTCCTTCGCGGTTTTATAAAACTCGATGGCACCGAAAAGATTGCCGTGGTCGGTGAGCGCGAGGGCGTTCATGCCGAGGCTGACGGCGCGGTCCATCAGGCGGTCGATCCGGCACGCACCGTCCAGCAAACTGTAGTCAGTGTGAACGTGCAGATGGACAAAGTTTTTATCGGCGGAAGACACGGCAGATCAGGCAAGGACGGATGCGAGTTTTTTCAAAGGGTAAAATACGTTTGACGGCGTAAATTTTATTTTGCCTATTCGTCTCCTTTTTCCGTTCACCAACCCGTCCGACACATGTCCATCGAAATCAAAATCCGCAAAAACGAGCCCGTGGATCGTGCGATCCGTCGCATGAAGAAGAAGCTCGACCGTGAAAACATCATCAAGGGTGTTCGTGCGAAGCGCTACTACGAAAAGCCGTGCGAAAAACGCCGCCGCAAAGAGAAGGTCATGGCCTTCACCGCGATGCTGCGCCGCCGTCACGCGAGCTAATCGCCCCGCGCATTTGTTTAATTTACTCGACCGCCTCCCGATAACGGAGCGCGGTCGTTTTTGTTTTTTGGCGTTGCGGGTTGGGACGGGAGCCTTCTGTTAAATAGTTGGGTTTTTCGTATCGTTTGAACCATTGAAACCAACGCTTTCACTTTCCACTTGCTGGTCCTCGGCCCGTCACAATGACGGGTACGTGATGCTGCAGGAAATCGCGGCGCTGGGTTTCAGCCACGTGGAGTTGAGCCATGGCATCCGCATCACGCTCGTGCCGGGAATCCTGAAGGCCGTTGAGGAAGGTGTGATCAAAGTCGGCTCAACGCATAATTTTTGTCCGCTGCCCACGGGCATCACGCAAGCCGCGCCAAATCTTTTCGAGCCGTCGGTCGAGGACGGGCAGGAGCATGACCAATGGTTGCGGCATACGAAGCGCTCGATCGATTTCGGCGCGCAAATGAATGCCCGCGTGCTCGTGATGCACCTCGGCAGTGTGCAATTTCTCATCGGCAATCCGGTTAACAAACTGGACGCCTACGCCGATAAATACTCTGGCGTGCTGGCCGACGATCCGAAGTACCAGGCGTTGCTTGAGCAGGCTTTGAAAAAACTCCGCACGCGCATGCCGCCGTATTGGGAGCGCGTGAAAGCGAGTATTGAAAAGGTTCGCGCTTACGCTGCGGAACGGGGCGTCGCGCTTGGTTTCGAGAACCGCGAGCGCTTCGAAGAGTTGCCGCTTGATAGTGATTTCGACGATTTGATTAGCCACCTCGGCCAGCCCAACACCGGCGGCTACTGGCACGACACCGGTCATGCTGAGATTAAGGAGCGCATGGGATTGCTGAAGCATCGTGAGCATCTGGAGAAAAACGCGTCACGTCTGATCGGTTTTCACCTGCACGACGTCGATGAGCGCGGCCACGATCATCAACCGGTCGGTGATGGGAAAATTGATTTCAAAATGATTAGCTCCTTCTGGAAGCCGCATCATCTGCTCGTCCTAGAACTAAGCCCGCGGGTCGACGTCGATGGCGTGAAGCGTTCG
>JAYTWC010000227.1:0-3976 GCA_043743635.1 Verrucomicrobiota bacterium
TTCAGTTTGCGGAGCGGAACAGTCCAGCGGAGAATCATTGGCCAGGGGCAGGCATCGTGGGCAAGCAGGACTTGGGCCCAGGATTTTTGGATACCGTGATTTAGTCGGGCAAGGTAGTCGGCGGTGAGCCGACTGGCCGGTATGAGATGGTTTAGGCTAAGTTTTGGGATGTAGGCCACCTCCCAGCCCGCTTTCATGATTGAAAGGACCATGTCGTTATCTCCAGACGAGGTGAGGTCTTTGCCGCGTCGGTCACTCAGGTTGCTTTCACGATCGAGCCAAGTTTGTAACGACACGCGGCGAACGGCCATGCCGGCTCCGATGGGGGCGAAGAGTGGATAACGGTTCTGGTCGGCACCAGAAGGGCAAAGGCCCTGCGAGAGCAATTCGTCCTCTCCAAGATCGCGAAGAGCCAGCAGAGGCCAAAACTCTTTGGTCCAAATCTGTGGTTCGATCTCGAAAGCAGGCAGCGATTTTCCACCCAATGCGCCGACTTGGGCGAGGCGAGAAAAGGCGGCGCGCGTCTGTTCGAGGTAGTCCGGTGCGAGGACATTGTCGTCGTCGACAAAGACGATGATCTCGGCGCGAGCTTCACGCATTCCGCAGCGTCGCGCGGCGGTGAGGCCGAGGACGGGCTCCTGCACAACCCGCAGATTGGGCGGGGCGCAATCGGCAATAAACGGTGCTTCTGGGAATTGGATGGAAGCGTTGTCGATGACAATAGTTTCCCACTGAACGGCCGGGAGTATTTGCGCGCGCAAGCCCAGCAACGTGGCCTGCAAGCGACTTTGATCGGGGTTGTGCGTGGGCACGATGACTGAAATTTCCATGTCAGGCCGATATCATGCTGCTGCTACTTCGGACGCTTTGTAGCGGACGCTTTGTCCCAAACGAGTAAGTGGGCCTTCCAATGTCTTCCAGCTGAGCCAGCCGGTGATGTAGCAGGCAATTGGAATGGTTAAGGCCTCGTACCAATTCTGCGGAGGACGGAGCGATAAACCTTTCCCATGAAAAATGCTTAGGGTCAGGCCAATCACTGTACCTTGGAAAAGATAAATGAAATAACTGTATCGGCCGAACCCCGTCGCGATATTTGAGGAGAAAAGTCTACGGATCAGAGAATCCTTTTCGTTCAACAACAGAACGAGCGAGAGTGCGCAGAAGGCAGCGATCACGGTGTAACCAAAATAGGCAAGGGCTCCGCCGCCGGCACTCGCACGAGCGAGGCTGAGCGCAACCAATCCTCCAGCCAGTGTGGTCCAGACAAGGATCAATAATCGGTAATGGCAGGCAATTTGTTCTTTCCAACTGGGTTGACGCACGAACCACGCTGCAAGAAAGCCAAAACCGAAACCATCAAAACGACAGAATGGGATCATGTGTACTGCAAGCGAAGGAAGCGGCAATAGCGCTGCCAGTAGTAACCGACTTAGGATCGCGGTTACGATGAAAGTGATTGAGAGGTGAAGGAAACGCGCCGGTCCACAGAGGCGTACAAGCCAAGGGGCGATTAGGTAGAATTGTTCTTCAATAGCCAGAGACCAAAGTACAGCCAGTGGCCCGAATCCCCAGTTGTTTTTGACGGCCGAAACGATGTTGCTCGTGAATGTGAGATAGACGAGGGGGTGGTCAGGCCGATCCAGAGTTTGATCGCGATAAATGCCAGACGACCAAAAGCAGAAGACGATGCCGATAAAGAGGAACGCCAAGGGCAGAATGCGCAGTCCACGCCGGAAATAAAAAACACGGTAGAGATTTGGTGCCGCGTGGTGATCGAAAAGATTTCCGCCAATGAAAAAACCTGAAAGAACAAAAAATAAATCCACACCGGCAAACGCGAGATGAAACACTGGATGCCCATAAGCGCTGAGTGTTCCTGGCACCTGGGAAAAAAGGGGGTCTATAAAATGGTGTACTAAAACAAGCACTATCGCCAAACCGCGAAGGCCATCGAGGACTGCGATGCGAGTTTTTTGGGGCGAAGCCGGACTGTTCATAGCCGGTATTGGGCCACAGCGAGCGGGTTTTCCCGGCGAATAGACAGCGCTTGTCTTATGGCACTGACGGATTCATCGACCGTGATTTTCCCCAAGCATACACGATCATGATCGCAACGATTGCGCTGCCAGCATGGAGCGCAATCGGGTGCATAGGACAGGTTGATATTGCAGGGGTAGCCCGTCAGCTCAGCCGGCTCGCGGCCTCCGTAGATGATGACTGCGGGACAATCGACTGCGCGGGCCAGATGCATGGGAAAACCGGCCATACCAAAGAACAGCCTCGCTTGGTGGAGCATGGCGGCGGTTTCGCGAAAAGCCGTTTTTCCGCGCAGATCGAGCACGCCCTTCAGCGGTGGATCTTGAATGGACCCTATCTGTACGACACGGATGTCGCTGCTAAGCTGTTCGACTACGCCTTGTATGCGCTCAGCGTGCCACTGCTTGTTAAGCATGGGGACTGCGGCGGTGAGTCCTGATGATTGGACTAGCAATGTGTCTTTGAAAGCCGCAGCGCCCTCGATTTCTTTTTCGTTCAACGAGAGGCGGGGTCGCAGCGTGATGTCGCCCTGCAAGCCTGCCAGTGCACACATTTCGGCAATGAGCGGCCGAGTGAGCGGGGTGTCTCGGTCAAGCGTGTCGTTGTATTTTGAATACGAAACGAAGCGTGTTGGTCGGCCAATCTTGCTGGCGAGTGCCAAAAAGGCTGCGTCTTCATGGAGTACACGTACACGACGATCAAACCGGTGCAGGGATGGATGTCTGCTGATAAACCAGATACGGCGGGCTCCGCGGCGTAGCCATTCATGGATTGGAGCGGTGCAGAGCAGATCGTCGCCGGCGCCGCCGAGGAAACTGATCACCACCTCGGGGAGTCCATGTTGCCAAAGAACCTGTGCACCCCACGCCCAGCGGTGAAACCGTGACGATTTATCCGATGTCACAGAAGCCCGCTCCATGCTGCTGGTGGTCTGACTCCGCCATCCCTACGCACGATGCTTGATGGAGTCTGTGGGCCAGGTAGAATTTCGATATGAGTGCAGGCTGGTACGTAGTCTAACCCATCAAAAGGTCCATTTCGTGCGCCAACATCGAGCGCGTATACGCCGGGTTGAAGGTGAAGTACGGGTAGTGCGGCACGCACGGTGCCTAATTGTGTGGCGGAAATACGCGGCCGCTGGTCATTCCAGTCGCTGTCCATTGAATATAGGCGGGTGCCGTCGAGTGTGGAGAACCCGCACCCAAATGATGCCTCCTCGACCGCTGCCGTGGCAGAGTAGTCGAGCTCTATAACAAAGGGTTCCCCGTGATGGACAGGTTTGGCGTCGTTGATGCGAACGGTGCGGAGGAATATTTTTTGGCCGGTGCCGTTTCTTCCCTTGGTGAGGTCGATGACGCTGGCCCGCGTGTCATTCGTATCCTGCAAATAATGGTCCAGCATTGTGACGGTTGGACCAGCTGCGCGTAATCGGCCAGTTTCAAGCCAAAGCACCCGCTGGCAGAGATTGCGCACCGCACCGGTGTTGTGGCTGACGAAGAGCACGGTGCGGCCCTGCGAGGTTGCAACCTCGTGCATTTTTCCGAGGCATTTTTTCTGGAAGGCGGCGTCACCGACGGCGAGGACTTCGTCGATAATGAGGATCTCGGGTTCCAGATGAGCGGCGACGGCGAAGGCGAGGCGGACGTACATGCCGCTCGAGTAATGCTTCACGGGTGTATCGAGGAATTTTTCCACCTCGGCGAAGGCGACAATCTCGTCGAATTTTTGGCGGATCTCGGCGCGCTTCATGCCGAGAATTGCCCCGTTCAGGAAAATATTCTCGCGTCCGCTGAGTTCGCCATGGAAACCGGTGCCAACCTCCAAGAGCGAGGCGACTCGCCCGTGAATCTTGATGCGGCCTGTCGTGGGTTCGGTGATACGTGAGAGGATTTTTAGTAGCGTAGATTTGCCGGCGCCGTTGCGACCGATGATGCCGACG
>JAYTWC010000228.1:0-1932 GCA_043743635.1 Verrucomicrobiota bacterium
CTCGAAATCAATGACGGAGGTCCAGACTGGTCGAAAGGCGTGATCGAAGGCGTCCGCATCGTCACAACAACGCTCGCGATCAAAACGCCCGGCACTCACACCGTGCACATTTACGGCATCGAACCCGGTGTAGCACTCGACAAAATCGTCGTCGATTTCGTCGCCATCGCCGCCAACTCCGGCAAAACACCGGCTTCACCTTAAATATTTTCAGCGCGATTTCCCGCTTTCCTGCGATCACCTTTGCGCTCTTACTGCCCGACGATGTCGCAGAACTTTGCCCGCATCGTCTTCACCCTGACCTTGGCGTTTTTCGCCGTGTTCTTCCTTTGGCCGATTCTGCAAATCCTCAAAGAAGGCTTCATCGACGCCAACGGACACTTCACTTTTCGTTACCTCACAGCGCTTTTGTCTGATCCGCTTTACCGCGGTGGCCTTACCAATTCATTCCTCCTCGCCTGCACGGCCACGACGCTCGCCTTCGCCATCGCGTTACCGCTCGCCTTCATCTCAGACCGGTACGTTTTCCCAGCAAAAAACATCCTCAGCTCGCTCGTTCTCGTGCCGATGATCCTGCCGCCGTTTGTCGGCGCGATCGGCATTAAACAAATCTTCGGTCAGTACGGCGCCGTCAACGCGCTCATCGTCGGACTCGGATTGCAACCGACCGGTTGGACCTTCGACTGGTTTGCAGCCAATCAATTTGGCGGTATCGCCTTGATCGAGGCGCTCTCACTTTACCCGATTATTTATCTCAACGCCGTCGCCGCGCTCGCCAACGTCGATCCGGCCATGGAAGAAGCCGCGCAAAACCTCGGCTGCACCACTTTTCGGCGGTTTTTCAAAATCACGCTGCCGCTGATCCGGCCCGGTCTTTTTGCCGGTGGCACGATTGTCTTTGTCTGGGCGTTCACCGAACTCGGCGTTCCGCTCATCTTCGATTATCCGCGTGTCACCTCCGTACAGATTTACTACGGCCTGAAAGAAATCGGCGGAAATCCCCTGCCCTACGCACTCGTCACCGTGATGCTCACCAGCACCGTCCTGCTCTACGCGCTCGGCAAAGGCCTGTTTGGTCGCCAAGGTCACGCGATGATGGCCAAGGCCACCAGCACCGGCGGTCCACGCGTCGTTTCTAAACGTCGCGGGCGGTTTTTCACGGCGCTCTTTACCGGTGTCACCCTGGTTGCAGTCCTGCCGCACATCGGCGTCTTTCTCGTCGCCTTCTCCAGCGACTGGTACGCCACGATCGTGCCACACCACTACACGTTGGAAAATTTCAGAATCGCCCTCGGACACGACCTGACCGTGTCGGCCATCGCCAACAGCCTGAAATTCGCCAGCCTCTCCACCCTCGTCGACATCGTAGTCGGCATCGCCGTCGCCTACGTAATCGTTCGCACCAAATTCATGGCTCGGCACGTGCTCGATTTTCTCTCCATGCTTCCGCTCGCCGTGCCCGGCATCGTGCTCGCATTCGGTTATCTTTCGATGAGCCAACCCGGACGTGCTTTTGAATTCCTTAACCCGATCAACAACCCAACCATTTTATTGATCATCGCCTACTCCGTGCGCCGCTTGCCCTACGTCGTGCGCTCGGCCGCCGCCGGTTTCGAACAAACCAGCATCACCCTTGAAGAAGCCGCGCAAAACCTAGGTGCTTCTCCGCTCAAGGCAACTTATCGTGCCACCTTACCACTCATCACCGCCAATCTCATCGCCGGTGGCCTGCTTGCGTTTTGCTTCGCCATGCTGGAGGTGAGTGACTCACTCATTCTCGCACAAAAACAGATCTATTACCCGATCACCAAGGCCATCATGGCGCTGTTCGAGCTGCTCGGTGACGGCAAATTTATCGCCAGCGCCCTCGGTGTGTGGGCCATGATTTTCCTCGGCGTGGCCATCGTCGGCCTGAGCCTTCTGCTCGGAAAA
>JAYTWC010000229.1:0-2585 GCA_043743635.1 Verrucomicrobiota bacterium
GAGCGCTCGCTCGAACTCGCCGGCGTGTCGCTGCGCCGCGAACAACGCGGCCTGGGTCTGCGCTAAACCGTCATGTCTGAAAACCTGGCAGATCGTTCCGGCAACCTGGTCGAATCCCATAAAGGCTACGATCCACGCATCCTGTTTTTCTATTTCATGGTGGCCATCCTGCTTGTCGCTCTCACCAGCGGTCTCGCCTACCAGCAACTCATAAAAAGTGACTACTATCACGAACGTGAACGCCAGCAGAACCAACGTCGCATCCTAATTCCAGGCCCGCGCGGCAACATCTACGACCGTGAAGGCCGCCTGCTTGTCGGCAACCGTCCGCGCTTCGCCGTCACCCTGCACCTCGACGCCCTTCGAAAGAAATTCCGCGAGGAATACATCAAGGTCCGCAAGGCCTACCGCGCCCTCAACGACAAAGATATTCCCAACTCCACCGAGATGGCGCAGATCGCCCGTTATAGCGTCGTCCAACGCTACCTCGACAAAGTCAACACGGCCCTCGGGCGTAGTGAAAAACTGAATTCAAAGGATCTCAACCGTCACTTCCACGGCGAGCTCCTGCTTCCCTACATCCTCGTCGACGACCTAAAGCCCGAGGAATACGCCCGCCTGATCGAACAGCTCCCGGTCGACGATCCTCTTCAGGTTTACGCGTCGAGCAGCCGCTACTACCCGTACGGTTCGGCCGCCTCCCATGTCCTGGGTTTTGTTTCCTCCAGCGACGATGCGGATTCCGACGATGATGCGTACACCGATGAAAAACTCGCCACCTTCAACGAGAAAAATACCTTCAAGATGCGCGGCACCGTGGGCAAAGATGGTCTCGAATCGGAGTACGATAACCTTCTGCAAGGGGAAACTGGCGGCACCGTTTATCGCGTCGACCCCGCAGGCTACCGCGCCGACACCCTTTTTCGCCGCATTCCCGTACAAGGCAAAAGCATCACAACAAGCCTTGATATCGACCTCCAGCAGGTTGCCGAACAAGAACTCGGAGCCAACGAGCTGCATGGCGCCGCTGTCGCCCTCGATGTCAACACCGGCGAAGTGCTCGCACTCGCGAGCATGCCCGACTACGATCTCAATCTCTTCACGCCCCACCTGACCCAAACCGCCTCGGATAAAATTCAGAAAGACGGAGCCTGGATGAACCGTGCGGTCAACGGCGTCTGGCCGCCGGGATCGACTTTCAAAATCCTCGTCTCGATCGCCGGCCTTCGCAGCGGAACGCTTTCCCCCAATGCGCCAACCGCTGACTGCGTCGGTTCAATGATGATCGGTACCAGCCGAAAAACCTGCGACAACGGCCTTGGCCACCACGGGGTCGTCGCGCTCCGCGAAGCCATCGCTCAAAGCTGCGATATCTTTTTCTATACCTATGGCATTACCATGGGCTCCGAAGTCATCGCCGCCGAAGCCAAGCGCTTTCACCTCGACAAGCCGACCGGCATCGAGCTGCCGAGTGAAACCCATCGCATGATCATTCCCGATCCCACGTGGAAAAGAGCCACGCGAGACGCCAGCTGGGTCCAAGGCGATACCGCCAACATGGCCATCGGCCAGGGCGACGTGCAAGTCTCACCGCTCCAGATGGCTTGTTTCGCCGCCTCCGTGGCGCGCAATCAAATCTTCACCCAGCCCACGCTCGAGCACCATGCCGAACCACGGGTCCAAAACAACGAACCCATCGGCTTAACCAATTCGCAATACACCGCTCTGCTCGATGGCATGGAAGGCTGCGTCACCCACGGCACCGCCGCGCAAACCTTTAAACTCCCCGGTGTTCGGATCGACGGCGTACGCGTCTTGGGTAAAACCGGCACGGCCCAATATGGTAACAAGCTCAACGTGGCTTGGTTCATCTGCTTCGCCCCGCGGGAAAAACCTGAGATCGCCGTGGCGGTCGCAATCGTCAGCGATACTCCCGGCGAAAACTTCGCGGGCGGTTTGTATTCCGCCCCCGTAGCCGCAAAAATCATGAAGAAATATTTCGAAAAGAAACGCGGCGTCGCCCAGTTCCAAACCTCGCCCGCGGCAACCACAACCAAAGCAGCCGCGCCTCTCTCGCGCTAAAGACTTTAGTCGATTCCTCCAGGTTCGTTATCCGTCACCGGTCGCAAACCTGCGACAGCAATCTCACAGCTCGGTGTATTTGTCCGACCGGCCGCGCGCTTTCTCCACGGGATATTTTTTCGCGTTGGCTGCCATCTTCGCTTCGATCACCGCTGCGACATCGATCTGTGTCATATTGGCAAACTCGAGCGCATAAATAATCACATCGGCCAGCTCTTCTTCGATTTTTTTGCGCATCACCGGTTCATTCGCGATCGTCCGTGACGCATCCGGCGTAGCCCACAAAAAGTGCTCCATCAACTCCCCCGCCTCCGCCGCCAGCGCCATGCTAAGATTCTTTGGCGCATGGAATTGCTCCCAGTCGCGCTCACGGGCAAAAGCGAGTACGCGGCTCTTCAATTCAGCAAACGTCGTGGAGGCATCGGTGAGTTCGGGCATACAGTACAGTTGGTGCGAAAAAATACTTTGTGCAAAATTAAACTTGGCCCGCAGGCTGCTATCTG
>JAYTWC010000230.1:0-6822 GCA_043743635.1 Verrucomicrobiota bacterium
GCCTTGCGCCCGCGGATCACGCCATCACGGCCGACAAAATTCAGCGGACGAACTCCCTCGGGGAACTCCACCTCGATCACGACCCGGCGCGCAATAACATTCAGCACATCGCCAAGTTCTCCCGCGAAAATTCGCGGCAGATCATCGCTTGACTCGACAAAGTAGGTGTTACCATCGCTACGCTGCGCGAGACGCGTCATCAGATCCTCGTTAAAACCAAGACCAAGGCCGACCGTCGTCACCGAAATCCCCTCCTTCACCAGCGCCGTGCCCAGTCGGCCAAGCTCCTCAGGAGTCTGAGGCCCAACATTGGCCAAACCATCCGACAGAAGGATCACGCGATGAATATAGCGTCGGTCCTCAGTATGTTTACGCACTTCCGACGCACCTTGTGACACACCGCCAAACAAATTGGTGCTGCCACCGGAACGAATCCCGCGAATAGCCGCCGCGATGCTGCGGCCATTGCCCACACACTGCGCAGGCACAAGCGTTTGCACGTCGGTGTCATAAGTCACGACCGAGAGAATATCATCCGGCGCGAGCCGTCCCAGTGCCTCTAACGCCGCTTCGCGAGCCCGCATAAGTTTTTCACCGTCCATCGATCCCGACCGATCGATTACGATCGAAAGATTGACCGGCGGCCGCGCATCAGACCGTGGTAGACGCAAGCCGTCGAAACAAACTTTGACCACCGCCCTGCCAGTCGCACCAGCTGGAAGCACGGTACGATCGAGATCAATGCGAAGTTGCACAACATCATCGGTTGGTTTGGCCGAACAAGAAACAAGCGACAACACGCCAGCTAGCGTGGCCGCGAAGAGTGAGAATAATTTTGTTTTCATGGTTAAATCCGTTTTGGACACACAGATTAAACCACAAAGGCACCGACCGGTTGTCACCCAGCCGTCAGAAATTTGTCAGGGAATTGTCATGCGATCCGGACGCTCCACATACGACGGCTCATCGACCTACACTCGGAAAACTAATCCAGCCATCCAAAACTAATACTTCCTCAGCTCTTCTATAAACGGACCAGGTCCACCTGGCTGATAACCCAGTGTACCCACGGATTTCCCAATGCTGTCAAGGACCACAAGGGTTGGATACCCCTGAACCCCATATTGCAGAGAAAGCTTCTTGTTGCGCACCTTCTCCTGCGAGGTCTGTGGGATATCACGCGGAAAATCCAACTTCACGAGCACGAATTGGTCGCGCACATAGGCTTTGAACTCAGGAGTCGAAAGAACCTCTCGATCAAGACGCTTACACCAACCACACCAGTCGGAACCAGTAAAAAACAGCAGCACCTTTTTCTTCTCTGTTTTCGCCCGAAGCAAAGCGGCGGCATAGTCCGTCGTCCATTCACCGATTCCTTGGACGGGCGCCGGTTTTGAGGCAGCCTTAGGTTCAAGTTTCACTGCAACCACCTCGCCTGCACCGGGCACTTTGACCGAAACAACTTTACCCTCGCGCAACTTGATAATGGCGTCCCCGTACCGAAGCACCAACGCCGCTCCTGCTTCGATCTTACTGGCCGGCACGCCTTTTTTCTCAATAACCTTCTCATAGGAATAGCCTGCCTCGACGCCCGCCACTCTAAACGCAACCACACGTCCGTCACGCAACTTAACCATCGACTCCACATAATTGAGCGTCGCCGAACCATTCACTTCCATTTTATTCACCGGCACTCCACGCTCATCAACCACCTTCTCGTAGGTGTCGCCCAATTCAACTCCCATCAAGGATGCCGATACAAGAAAAAGCGCTAACGCGATCGAGAAATGTTTCATAAGAGATAAAATCATGGAACGAAACGGTATTAACCGAAGGGCGTATAAACATCGGCTCAACTGTGCCAAACGACACGCCTAAAATATCTTATTCTCAAAAATTTTGCTGCTCAAAGCTCCCGCTTAACACCGGCCTCGCCCACCCGATAAATGGAAAGCGATTTTGCCGGCTCAACTGTCACGCGTCGGCCTCGACATAAAACCTCACCCGAAATGGTTTCACCGGGTGTTATCGGCATCAACAGAACGAATACATCGTCCGTCCCGGCCGGAACAACGGTAACGTAAGCACCAGGCAATGCTGTCACCGGCGACGGCAGGTGAAGCGATCCTATCGCAGAAACCAGCCCGTTCGCATCGGCTTCAATCTTGAACGAAACCGGCAAACCCAAAGATAAAATCTGACCGTCAACCGTCAAAGCGGGCGCATCATCGATCACGTACACCGGAAATTTTGCCGCAACCAGACGTTGAAGCATCGCGTACTCTTTTGCCGTGACCACTCGCGCACAAGGTAACACGACTACGCTGTACGTCTGTGTCCCGATCTTGAGCTTCCCGTTTTCAAACACCGCAGCCCCGAGCCAATTGTCAGAGATAAAATCAACCTGAACTCCAGCCGCTGGCATCGCGCCAACCAACCGGTTAACCTTGTTCATGATAACGTCATTCTCCGGCTCACGCCCGACCAGCATCGTCGCCAATGGGCACACCACTGCGACCTCAGCCACCGGCAATTTGTATCCTGTAATGTCATACACGCGACGCGTCTTTTCAATCAACGACGGCAATAACGGCCATGTCGGATGATTTGGGAATCCTGGACCAAAATCGCGCCCGGCCCCAATGCCCTTCGTACTGCCATAAGAATGCTGAATCCACTCGTTTGAGAAAAGCGTCATCAGATCGTTCCAATACACTGGCACCGGCTCATCGTACTTCACGCCCCACTGATTGAAATAGGCGTGTCCCGTCGTCGAAAATCGAGCGAGGCTTGATGCCAGAATCATGAAAGATACGTCCTCATATTTTTCTGCCAGCGAAGCCTTGAAATAGCGTTCAAAACTCCCCGCGTCGGCATAACCGGAATCAACGGCCGACAACCCCCGCCAATAATCAGCCGAACCGTGGTTCATGTTGTCGGGAATCGTGTGCCAGTTCTGGTGGATCCCCATACGAAGCGGCCCAAACATGCCTTCGCCCTTTTTCCAAAACCGTTCTTCTGCGCCAAAAACATAATCCATCACAAGTTGGAAATAATCGTTCCGCACATGCATCTGACTTCCGTCGTCAAGCGTGAGCAGCAACGAATAGAGTTTCTCCTTCAAATCATAACCGTACTTGGTACGGAAATCCCGATAGATCCGCTCACTGATGGCGTAGTGGCCGAACTGAAGATAATAACCAGGCTCATCCCACCAAAATCCGTCGAAGCGAATGCCTTCAGTCTTATAGCGTTCCAATAACTTCATCATCTCGTGTTCGTGTTCTGGTGCATCAAACGCATAGAGGTTTGTGCCAAAACGCGGAAATGCCACGACCCACCATTCGCCAGGAGGCAAATCCAGTTTTCCAAAAACCTCCACGTAATAGAGACTGCGATTAATGAAGAAATGATGATGCGGCGTGATGTCGCGGATCGACGACGTGACGACGCGCCCATCCTTGCGCTGATACGCGAAAACCTTGTCGACACCGACTGGGTTTAGCCAAAGTCCCACCTCAGTCAGCATGTGAACATCGCGCCGCGAAGGATAATTGTAACGCAGCGAATATTTACCGCCCTCAACTTTGCACTCGTTAAGCATCGCCCGGTCAGGCGGCAGCGTATTGCCCGCCGGAGGTGACTTCGCCATGAAATCCTGCCCCGTTACCAATATCTCCGCACCAAACCCCGTCTTCTCAATCACATGATGCGCACCAAAGCGTGGATCAGGTCCCCAGATAAATTCAATGCCTTCACGCCGACAGGCTTCGCTTGCGAACTTCACCGCCGCAATCATTTCGTCATCAAAAAGCTGATACCGCGTCGCGCGCGGCATCACAAAAAGCCCGTCGAATCCGGCCACTTTCAAATCGTGCAGCTCGGCCAGCAGCACCTCAGGATTTTCAATCTCCCGATCCTGCCACGTCCAAAACATCGTGGCAAACGGCCCATGTTGAGCCGGGTGCTCGCCCAACGACCTAGTCGGCAGAACTAACACGATGAGAGTGATGGCCAGACAAATCCTGAAGATAAAGGAATGCATCGGAAAACGTTGTGGCGCCGCTGGCTTAATCAGGACAGACAAGCAGGAGTGGAACCTTGCCTTACAATATGACGTGGATGCCGTCACAACACGAGCGAGTTCAATGCCGAACAGTTCGCTGCTCGCGCAAGAAATCAGACGAATATTCAACGCTCCACACAAAGTGGCTATACCTGCGCAAGCAAACGGCGCAGAGTCTCGTCCACGAGCTTGGGGTTAGCTTTGCCCTTTGCGGCTTTCATAACCGGTCCCTTGAAGGCATTGATCGCGCTGTCCTTGCCACTCTTAAATTCAGCAACGGCCTTCGCATTGGCGGCAATCGAATCACGGCACCATTGTTCCAATTCACCAGCATCGGTTGGTACAGCTTTAAGTCCGCGGCGGGCGGCTATCACTTCAGGCATGTCTCCCGTTGCAGCCATCTCAACAAAGATTTCCTTCGCGGCATTATTGAGAATCGTGCCCGCATCGATTAACTTCACGATTTCGGCGATGTGTACTGGTTTTACCTTGGACTCGCCGAGCGTGAGCTTTGCGGCGCCGAGTTCGCGGAGCAGATCGTTAACGATCCAATTGCCAGCAGCCTGAGGTTTTCCACAAAGCTTTGAAGCCTCTTCGAAGAAATCACTCAGTTCGCGGTCCGGCACGAGCACCGATGTGATTGTATATGGCACTTGGTATTGCTCGATAAAACGACGCTGCTTGTCAAAGGGCAGCTCGGGACATACAGCTTTGATCCGCGCCTTCCACGCATCGTCGACTTTCACCGGCATCAAATCAGGATCCGGGAAATAGCGGTAATCGTGGGCCATTTCCTTCGAGCGGAGGGATTGCGAGGCACCCGTCTGGCCGTCGTAATCGCGCGTTTCCTGCACGATGACGCCACCACTTTCGGTGACCGCGATCTGACGCGCAATCTCGTGGGCGATTCCGTCGCGCACAAACGAAATGGAATTGAGATTTTTCAACTCAACTTTGGTTCCAAGCTTTGTTTCGCCAACAGGACGAATTGAAATATTCGCATCACAACGCAGCTGACCTTTCTCCATGTCGCAGTCGGAAATACCACCGTAAATCATGGTGTTTCTTATCGAGGTAAGATACGCAAAAGCCTCGTCGGCCGTGTGCATCACCGGTTCTGAAACGATTTCCATCAGCGGAGTACCCGCGCGGTTGTAATCAACGAGCGACTCCAGCGCGCCATGATTAAGTTTACCGACATCTTCCTCGAGGTGAATACGGGTAAGCGCGATTTTCTTATGCTCGCCCATCACATTGCGCGCCGAACCAGGCAGTTCGATTTCAACCAAACCGTTGAGACAAATCGGCTGGTCGTATTGGGAGATTTGATAGTTCTTCGGCGAGTCGGGATAGAAATAATTTTTGCGATCCCATTTGCAGATCGGCGCAATGTCACAGCCAAGCATGAGGCCGGCCTTGATGATTGCATCGAGAGCAGCCTTGTTCATCACCGGCAACACACCCGGAAGCGCGAGCACGACAGGATCAGTCAACGTATTTTCCTCGTGGCCATAACCAGCCGCGACGCGGGTAAACATCTTCGACTGCGTCTTAACCTGAACGTGGACTTCAAGACCGATAACGGCTTCGTATTTCATGAGGGATTTTTATTTGAACTCAGGGAATCAGGAAGCGGGAAGCCCTAGCTTTGTGCCTCAATGTCTTTTCCTGCTTTCCTGAGTTCCATATTAAAGGCTCGGAGTTTTCGAAGCCCAATCGTGGGCTTTTTCGTAGGAATTAGCGATTGCAAGAAGTTCAGCTTCCTGAAACGGCTGGCCGATAATCTGCAGCCCAATTGGCAAACCACCCTGCGAGAATCCGCACGGAACACTGATGCCCGGCAACCCAGCGAGATTAACGCCTATCGTATAAACATCGCACAAGTACATCGCCAAAGGATCTGCCTTGGCGCCGCGCTTGAACGCCGGCGTTGGAGAAGTCGGCGTCAAAATAGCGTCGACCTCTTTATACGCATTTAGGAAATCCTGACGGATCAGCGTACGAACCTTTTGCGCGCGCAAATAATACGCATCGTAATAACCACTCGATAACACATAAGTTCCCAGGATAATGCGACGCTTCACTTCGGCACCAAATCCCTCGGCGCGTGATTTGAAATAAAGATCAACAATATCCTTCGCATCCTTCGAACGATGGCCGTATCGGATACCATCATAACGCGCGAGATTCGATGAGCACTCTGCCGTCGCAATGATGTAATAAACGCCTACGCCATACTCCGTGTGCGGCAGGGAAACGTTCTTAATCTCACAACCCAGTTTCTCGTAATAGCTGATCGCTTTCTCAACCGCAGCGGCGACTTCCGGATCGAGGCCCTGGCCAAAATATTCCTTCGGAATGCCGAGACGCCACGGTCCTTTGCGCTTCTTTAGCTCTTCGCGATAGTTCGGAATCTCGATTTTGAACGACGTCGAATCCAACGGATCATGTCCCGCAATCGCGCCGAGCGTGATCGCAGCATCTTCAACCGAACGGCTGAACGGTCCGATCTGATCCAGCGACGACGCAAATGCGATCAGTCCGTAACGCGAAACCAATCCATAGGTTGGCTTAAGACCAACGACGTTACAGAGTGCCGCCGGCTGGCGGATCGATCCGCCAGTATCAGAACCAAGCGAGACGATCGCCTCGCCCGCAGCCACGGCAGCCGCACTGCCGCCGGAACTTCCGCCCGGCACGCGCTCGAGATCATAAGGGTTACACGTCGTGTGAAACGCCGAGTTTTCGGTCGACGA
>JAYTWC010000231.1:0-2344 GCA_043743635.1 Verrucomicrobiota bacterium
GGCATGACGCTCGGGATCCATGGCGTTAAAATACGGCGGTAATTTTGGCCCATGGGCAACGGCTGCGCGGTCCGGAATGGGCAAACCTTTAAGCATCTCCTCCAGCGTGAGCTCCTGCATGTTCATGAAGGCCAGCCTCTGCTCCAAAAACATCGCCAGCGGCAAATCAAGCCGCTCGGAAAGCGGCTGGCGCAAATAATGATCCACGGCGTCCTGCGAACGTTTCAACGGCGGTCCGGCCGGCACGAAATACAGAACCGGCAGAACACTACAAATAATTGTGCCATGGAATTGCTCGTCCTCGCACAGGTTTTTCAAAACCGGGAAAACCGTGCTTCCCGAAAGCGCGAGTTGAACCGGCCGTTTACCCAAGCCCTTTTCCAGCTCGTCGAGATCCAGGTCAAACCACGCACGCGAATCGCCAATAATCACGACCGAATCGGGCGCCACGGCACCTCGGCGCGCGGCCCACAGCTCCATCGAATCGTTCACCGTGGGCGCATAGCCCAAACGACGACAATGAAGTTCCCAACCCACACCACCGATCAGAAGCAATAGCGCGGCAAAGCCGGCGATCAGGGTCCAGCGCACTGGAGGGACGGCCCGCTCAAAATTGAAAGTAGATGAAGACATTGCTGATTCCTCGGGTTATGATGATCGCGCCGCCCATGAAAGCCCAGGCCGCACCGAGAACCCAGCCCGGCAAGCCACTGGCTGTTTCCTCGATGGTTTTGTTTTTAAGCCGCCAATGAAAAATGATCGTGAGGACGGTCACAACGCCGACCTGCAAAATCTCACGGGTTGAAAGAATCAGTTCGCCGCCGCTGCCACCCGCCATCGAGTGAAGCAACCGCAGGGCCGTCGAAAAATCCTTCGCACGGAAGAACACCCAACCTACACACACCGCCAGATACGTGAGCAAGCCGAGAGAAACCTGCGCAAAACGACCGGAGGCCTGTATCTTCCCGGCGAATACACCCACCAGCACGCGTTCGATCACCAAATAACAACCGTGCAGAATGCCCCAGGCCACGAAGGTCCAGGCCGCACCATGCCAGAGTCCGCCGAGAAACATGACGATGATCAGATTAAGCGCCGCACGAGCGACACCCGTGCGGTTGCCACCCAGCGGAATATACAAAAAATCCCGCAAAAACGTGGAGAGCGAAATATGCCACCGGCGCCAGAAATCCGAAAACCCAACCGCCGCATACGGGAAACGAAAATTGTCTTTCAATTGAAAGCCGAGACAAAGCGCAGCACCAATCGCACAGGTCGAGTAACCGGCGAAATCGAAGAAAATCTGCCCGGCAAAGGCGATCGTACCCGTCCAAGCATCCAAAGCACAAAGCGGCGCCGCATTGCCAAAAACGCTGTTCGCCGAGCCCGATAAAAGTGCGTCCGCCAGGACAACCTTTTCAAAGATACCCAGGTTCATGAGCCACAGTCCCCACAAAAACCGATCACGATCCCAGAGCGGCGGCTTCGCACATTGGGGTAAAAAATCCGCCGCGCGCACGATCGGCCCCGCCACCAACTGCGGGAAAAACGAAACTGCCAGCACGAAGTCTCGCAGCGATTTCGTCGGCTTTATGAGGCCGCTGTACACGTCCAGCGTGTAAGACAGCGAATGGAAGGTATAAAACGAAATACCCACCGGCAAAATGATGTCGAGATGCGGTGCGTGATAACCAAACCCAAAGACACCGACCAAGCTCTCGAAATTTTGCAGCAGGAAATTTCCGTACTTGAAAAAGCCCAGCATACTCAGGTTCACGACCAGACTGATGACCAGCCACACGCGCCGGGCCTTGGACTCATCCGCAGCGCCCATGCGCGCACCCAGATAAAAATCCAAGGCCGTAGTCGCAAAAAGCAGCGCGGCAAACGGCGGATTCCAACTCCCGTAAAACACATAGCTCGCAACCATCAAAAAGGTTTTTCGCGCTTCCCAGGAACGCAGCGACCAGTACACGACAAGTACAACAAGGAAGAAGACAGCAAACGTGAGCGAGTTGAAGAGCATGGCGAGGCTTCGAAGAACTGTTTCTGTTAGCCAAAGGTTCGGCCGACGGCGCACTCGAAACTTTCAAATTGGACCAAGCACTCATTTACGAAGATTAGCATAACCGTTGCGAAGTGGATAAACAAAGTGGCTGAAGCCGAAGAGATGCAGAACACACGCCCCCGCAACGTCATTAGCGAATTACATTCGCCATATTAGCGCATCTTACAGTACGCGCCCCACAGATTTTCTCCGCGCCACCTCAGCCGTTCGCCAGAATTTTCACCCCTTCACCGGCAACATCCGCTCGCCGTCGAGCGTGTAGATCGCCGTCAGAAA
>JAYTWC010000232.1:0-3379 GCA_043743635.1 Verrucomicrobiota bacterium
CGCCCAACTCGAAAATGAACTCGGCACGCCGCTCTTCACCCGCTCGCGACGCCGGGTCGAACTAACCCCCGCAGGCAAGATTCT
Source organism: Verrucomicrobiota bacterium (assembly GCA_043743635.1). Classification (GTDB taxonomy): domain Bacteria; phylum Verrucomicrobiota; class Verrucomicrobiia; order Opitutales; family Opitutaceae; genus JADKHC01. The sequence goes on from JAYTWC010000232.1 coordinate 85, forward strand.
CCTCGAGCGGCTCGAACCGGTGTTGCGCACATTAGCTACCCTTCCCGCGCAAGTTCGTGCGGCCGCCGAAGGTCAGACCGGCCACGTGCGCATCGCCTTCACCGGCCTCGCGATGGCCACGGTTCTGCCAGGAATATTGCGTGAGTTTAACCGCAAACACCCAGGCATCCGCATCGAGTTAAACGAATCGCCTACATCGGCTCAGTTGCTGGCGTTACAGGCTGGCGAAATTGCCTGCGGCTTTTTTCACCCCGACGCCCCGACCCCGAGTCTGCGCACCCACGAACTTTTGCGCGAAAACAACGGCGTGCTTCTCCCGGCCGATCATCCGCTGTCGGCAAAGGCCAACTTGAAATTGCGCGATCTCGCCGACACGCCCTTCGTACTTTTCCCACGCGCGTTCAACACCGGTTTCTACGACCGAATTCTCGCGGCGTTTTCCCGCGCCGGCGTGACACCACGCATCGCCGAAGAAGTCTGGCCGCGCACCAACGGTATCGGACTCGTTCGCGCCGGGCTGGGCGTAACCTTTATAACACCGTCCGAAGCCCGGCAGCTTCCGCCCGATGTGAAATTTCGCGCACTCGTCGGCCACGCACCCGAGAGCCGCCTCGTCCTCGGCTGGCGTCAAACGCCCATCGCCGATCCTGCGCTCGCCGCGTTTCTCGAAGTCGCCATCGCTTCTTCTCATCAGAAACACCCCGTGGCCGCACCCAAGGTTGAGAAAAAACGCTGATACCACCACCAAAACTCCGCGAGTTTTGCTAATGGGTGCATTTGCTTGCGCGCCCGGCTATTGTTAACGTTGAGTTTCTCAATCTGCCTGAAAACCTTTTCGACTTCATGCGTACCCGCACCTTGCTCGTCCTGCCAGCCGTTACCGTGTTACTCCTCTCAAGTTGTCGCGATCCAAAGATCCGCACCTACCGCATCGCCAAAGAAACACCGTCGCCACACTCGGCATCGGACATGGCAGGCAAAGTCGGAATGGGAGGCCCGAACACCCCGGCGAGCGCCATCCCGGTCCCCACGGTCCATTGGCAAAAACCCGATGCCTGGCAGGAACAACCTGGCAAAACCATGCGCATCGGCAGCTTCCTGATCGGAGTCACCGATAACATCAAAACCGAACTAGCCGTCACCACCTTCCCCGGTGACGTCGGCGGTGATTTCGCCAATGTGAATCGTTGGCGTGGCCAAATCCATCTCACTCCCATCACCGAGGCCGAACTTTCGACAGCGATCACCTCAATCGATCTTCCCGCCGGTAAATTCCAGCTCGTTGACCTTACCAGCACCGAACCATTACTCGACGGTAAATACAAGGCTCGCATCCTTGGTGCCTGGCTCAAACAAACCGACCGCACCTGGTTCTTCAAAATGAACGGTGATGCCGATACCGTAGGCGCCCAACGCGAAATCTTCCTCACATTCCTGCGTTCCGTCGAATTCTCCGCACCCACAGCAACACCCGCCACGGCCCCCGCCATCACCGAACCAGTCGCAACCGTTCCAATGCCGCCCACGCCTCCTCCGGATATGATGTCGGCACCGGTTCCACCTCCACCCGCCTCCGAAAATGGGCTGACGTGGACCGCCCCGGCCGACTGGGCGCCCAAACCCCTCGGCTCCATGCGCAAGGGCAGTTTCGCTGTACGCACTACCGACGGTGCCGAGGCAGATCTCTCGATCACGATGCTCTCCGCCGCATCCAATCCCCTGCTGGAAAACATCAACCGCTGGCGCCGCCAGATCGGGCTCGGCCCCATTTCCGCAGCCGACCTTCCGACCCAAACCACCACGATCGAAAGCGGCGATTTCAAATTTACCGTGCTCGACTGTGCCAACAACGCCACCCACGTCGTCGGCGCGATTCTCTACCTTAGCGACGAGGCTTGGTTCTTCAAATTATCCGGCCCCGACGCCGTCGTTACGTCGCAAAAAACCGCCTTCCTTGCCTTCCTCAAGACCGTCAAAACCCGCTGAGCCATGCGCGATTTTTTCAAAGACCTCACCCGCTTCTTCGTTTCGCTCAAGCTCACCGTCGTGCTTTTGGCGCTGTCGATTATCTTGGTGTTTGTCGGCACCATCGACCAGGTCCACCTCGGCATCTGGGCCGTACAACAGGAATACTTCCGCTCCTTCATCGCCTACTGGCGCATCCCGATCGGCGAAACCTTCAAACTCGTCGTTCCGATTCCCGGTGGCTACTTGGTCGGTGGACTCCTGTTCTTCAATCTCGTCGCCGCGCATATCCACCGCTTCAAGATGACTTGGAAAAAGTCCGGCCTTTTCCTCACCCACTTTGGCCTGGTCTTCCTGCTCGTCGGCGAACTCCTCAGTGGCCTCTGGCAGGAAGATTTCCAAATGCGACTCGACCAAGGCCAGACCCGCAATTTCTCCGAAAGTCCACGCCTCAACGAACTTGCCATCATCGACACAACCAACTCAAAGTTCGACGACGTCGTGGCCATCCCAGAGGAGCTTCTCCAAAAAACTCAACCCATCCAGCTCCCTAATCTCCCTTTCCGGATCAACGTTCGCGCCTACTACCCCAACGCCACGCTCCAAGCCCGCAGCCAGATTCAAAATCCACCGCCGGCTCTCGCCAACCAAGGCGTCGGCGCAGATGCCCTCCTTACTCCTCAGGAAGTCACCTACAAACCCAACGAGCGTAACCTACCCGCAGCGGCAATCGAACTCACCGGCACCAACGGCTCGCTCGGCATCTGGATTGTCTCACTCATGATCGGCGAAGAACAAACTTTTACCCACGAAGGTAAAACCTGGAAACTGATTCTGCGCGGCGAGCGTTTCTACAAGAATTTTTCGCTCTCACTCCTCAAATTCAGCCACGACCGCTACGCCGGCACCGATATTCCAAAAAACTTTTCCAGCCGTATCCGGCTCAAAACAGAAGACGGCAAAACCGACCGCGAGGCGCTCATCTACATGAACAACCCGCTTCGCTTCGACGGACTCACTTTCTACCAGGCGGGTTTCGAAAACAACGACACCACAACCGTCCTCCAAGTCGTCCGCAATCCCGGCCGCCTCCTGCCCTACATCGCCTGCATCCTGATGGCATTAGGTCTTTTGATCCAGTTCGGTTTTTCCCTCTACGGTTTCATCAGCAAACGCACCGCCACCGCCAACAACTGAGTTTCGAACACGAAGAACACAAAGGACCGCAAAGCACTGCTACTCAACGCCCCTAACCCTTCGCGATCTTCGCTATCTTCGTGTTAAAAAATCTTCTCTCATGAAACGTTTTCTCCCCCTCCTTATCCTTCTC
>JAYTWC010000233.1:0-4462 GCA_043743635.1 Verrucomicrobiota bacterium
AGAGCCACGCGGTCGTCGGATTTGCTATACGCGTCGAGTTCAGCCTTTGCTTCGATCCCATCGAAAACCGCACTGACTTCCCAGAACGGTTGCGGTTTGAAGTCGGCCACTTTTTGGCAGCGATCAGCGACCAACGCGAGCGTTGGTGTCTGCACGCGACCCATGGACCAGAGTTTCCATAGCCCCTGACCACGCGGCAGCGTTTTCGACGCGAGCACGGTGTAATTCATTCCATACACCCAATCGGCGTCCGACCGCGTGAAGGCCGCCTCCGCCAATTGAACGTATTTGGGCGAGGCTTCGGATTCACGATTCGTGAACGCCGCGCGAAGGGAATCGTCGGTGAACGAGCGCCACCACATCCGAGTAACGTTGGTTTCGGGCACAGGTGGACACACCTTCAGAATCTCCTGGAAAATGAGTTCTCCTTCGCGCTCAGGATCGCAGGCATTGACGATCTCGTGGCCGGAATGATTAGCCACTTCCGTACGCAGAATGCGAGCATCCGAGGCAACCCGCTCGTTCGCGACAACCAACTCAAAGGTCCAGTTGGGTCGAGGTGTGATCGGCAAATCCGTGACGAGCCATGAGCCGTACTTAGGATCGTAATGCTCCGGCTTCGCTTGGGCGAAAATGTGGCCACGGGCGTTTGTGATCGTGAGTTCCGTGCCGTCCTTCAGCTGGCCCCGCGTCGGATTATCATTTCCCTGCTCCACCCCAAGTAGGATGCGCGCCATATCGCGGCGCACCGAGGGTTTTTCAGTAATGATGAGAATTTTAGCCATCAATGGTTTTCAATAGACGATCACAGGCGTAACTTCTAAACCATAGAAAACAGAACGTGCCAGCCCTCATTAACAAATCGCATCTGGCCGCCGCGCGTTGATTTTCCTTTCGATTTATGTCCACCATTCCCACGCACCGCCGCATTGAGTATGCCCGCGGCTACCTTGAGTTAGGAATGAGCAAAGAGGCCGCAGCCGAACTTAACACCATCGCCAGTAGTGACCAAAATTCCATCGCCGTGCTGCGCGTTTACGTCGATTTGTTCATGGACACGAAACAGTGGACCAAAGTCATCGCCGCCGCGGAGCCGGTTTGCAAAAGCACGCCAAAAGACGAAGGCGCATGGATCGCCTGGGCTTATGCCCTGCGCGAGTTGCAGCAGACCAAAGAAGCGCAAGACGTCCTGCTACGTGCCGAACCATTACACGAGAAAACTTGCGACGTGCTGCACTACAACCTCGCCTGTTACGCCTGTCTACTGGGCAACTTGAAAGAAGCCCGCCGCCGCCTGACCAAAGCCATCAAAATGGACAAACAATGGCAGGAATCGGCCCTAAGTGATACAGACTTGGAGACGATGTGGAGCGAGATTCGCGAAATGAAATAGTTTCAGCCCCGACCAACTTTGCGCCGCAGGAGCTCACCGATTCCGACGGTGCCGACCTTAGAGCTGCGGAGCACAGGCTGCCTCGACCGCCTGCAGCAGTCCGCCGCGCAAGAATGGCTTTTGCAGAAAACCATCCGGCTTCAACGCTCCACAGCGATCAAGCGACTCCTTCTTGGAAAAACCGCTCATCAGCAGAACACGCACGCCCGGATCGCGCTTCCGCAGTTCAGCCAGTGTTCGCACGCCGTCCCAACCGGGCATCGTCATGTCGAGCATGACCAGAGCAAACTCGGCAGGGTTGGCGGCAAAAATCTCGACTCCGGAGGGTCCGTTGCTCGCCGTCTGGCAGCGCCAGCCTTGCTTCTCCAAAATTTTCTGCGCTGGCCCTAGTACTTGGTTCTCGTCGTCGATCAAAAGCACTGTCCGTCCGCGGCCCGAGGCCACAGAGGCAAATGGCATCAGCGTCACCGCCCTCTTTGACGACTGGATCGCCACCGGCAAAAGCAGCTTGAAGGTCGTTCCCTCGTTCACTACCGAGGCGATCTCAAGTCCACCGCGATGCGTGCGCATGATGCCGTGGGTCGCCGCCAGGCCGAGCCCGCGTCCGGTGAATTTAGTGGTAAAGAAAGGTTCGAAGATGCGCCGGATATTTTCCGGCTTGATCCCGCAGCCCGTGTCCTCGATTTCGATCGCGACAAATTCGCCCTCGTCCACCGGAGGCACAGGCGCGTGACTCTGCAAATAGTCGTCATCCACCCGTAGCGGGAAGCAGCGGCAGGCGATCCGACCGTCGCGATCTCCAATCGCCTCCGCAGCATTGATCATCAGGTTCATCAGAACCTGTCGGATCTGGGAACTATCAACCTCGACGGGCGGCAGCGCCGGCGTGATGTCGAAACTCAACTCGATGTTGCGGCCGATGGAATGCCGAACCAGATCCGCCGTCTCTTGCAGCAAAATGCCGAGATCCGCAGCCTGCGTCTGCGAGGGCGCGCGGCCCGCATAGGCCAGCATCTGCTTGCACAAGTCGCTCGCCCGCACCGCCGCCACTTCGATGTGGGCAAAGGTTTCGGCAAAAGGCGAATCCGGCGTCACTTCGGCCGAGCCCAGACTCGCATACCCGAGGATACCCGTGAGGATGTTGTTGAAATCGTGCGCAATGCCGCCGGCCAGCACGCCCAGGCTTTCCAATTTGGCGGTTTCAATCATCTTGGATTCGATCTCACGTCGCTCGGCCTCAGCCCGCTTGAGCTCGGTAATGTTCTCCAACTGGGAGATAAACTGCAGCGGATGCCCCTCCTCGTCGCGTACCACGACGGAATTCACGCGTACCCACAGGTACTCGCCGTCCGCCCGGCGATAACGCGTCTCCACCCGCAGCACCGGGATCTCGCCGGTCAGCAGCTTGGGAAACAGATCACGGTCGACATGCCGGTCGTCGGGATGTGTCAGCTCCTGAAAAGTCATGCGCCGCAGCGTTTCCTCTGAGTAACCGAGCATTCCACACAAAACCCGGTTCGCCTCCAACCAATGGCCATCGGCAGAAATCACCGCCATGCCGATGCCAGCATGCTCAAAGTTCGTGCGGAATCTTGCCTCGCTCGCCCGCAGACTCGCGTCCGCCTGCTTGCGCAGCGTGATGTCATTCACAAACGCGATCGCCAGCCGCCGGCCGCCGAGTTGGATCGGGCTCAGTCCCACCTCGATCGGGATTTCCCGTCCGTCGCGATGACGCGCCATCAGCTCGCGGCCCACGCCCATGCGTCGGCCGGAAGGCTCTTGCGCGTAATGGGTGCGGTGCCGTTCGTGTACCTTGCGCAACGATTCCGGGATCAACACCTCGAGCGGCTGCCCAACCAACTCCTCCGGCTTGTAGCCGAAAAACTGCCCTAGCTGCGCGTTGGCCAGCACAATCCGGCCATCGCTATCCGCCATCAAAATGCCCTCGGGTGCATGCTCGATCATCAGCCGGAACTGTTCCTCCGAGGCCCGCACCGCCGACTCGGCCAGCGACAACTGTGTGATATCGACAAAGGTGAGAATCAAGCCGCCCGGCCGTCCATTGAGGCTGATGTAGGGCTTGATGTGCCGCAAGTAGGCGCAGCCTTCGGGCGTCACGATGCGCGACTCCAGCGTCCCGCCCGTGGCCGACACCGTGGCGATTTGCTCAAACACGTTGTCATCCTTCACCCGGGAAGTGATGTGCCGGATGTCGCGGCCGACATCCTGCGGCAACAGGTTGAAAATCGCCAGCGCCGTGGGCGTGAAAAGTCGGATGCAGAACTTGTCGTCGGTGAAAATCGTCCCGATGGCCGTCGCCTGGATAAGATTTCGCAGGTCGCCGGTGGCTTCGTCCAGTTCTTGGATCTTAAGCTCATGTTCGGCATTCACGCTGTGCAGCTCCTCGTTGACCGAGTGCAGCTCCTCATTCGTGCTCTGCAATTCCTCGTTCGAGGCCAGCAGCTCCTCATTCGAAGCCTGCAGCTCCTCGTTGCTGGTTTCCAGCTCCTCGATCGCGGTCTGCAGCGACTCCTTCGCATGGCGAACTTCGTCCTCCAATGCTGTGATGTGCTCGCGCGCGCCCTCGCCAAGATCAAACACCGGCGTCCGCCCCGCGTCGGCGGGGAGCGACGCCACCGCCGGCATTGCTTGCACCGCAGGTCCGGTTTCTCGGAATAAAACGAGCATCGTCGGCGAGGCCGACTGCTTGTCCGGTAACGGCTCGACTGAGAGCTCGATCACCGTGTCAATGCCCTGTTCGTCGCGCACATGCACGGCCCGAAACGTCACTTTTTCCAGACGCTTCTGGCAGCTTTGCAGGGCCGAGGACAGCGCGATGCGCAGATCGTCCCGCGCCATCGCCAGCAAATCGTGGCTGACGCGTCCGACGGGCGGACGCAGGAACCGGTCCGCATCGCCAAAGACGTGCAGGACCTCGCGACGCTCGTTGACCAGCAGGCCGGTGGGCACATAGCGCGAAAGCAGCGCATCGTAAACCCGGGTCAGACGCTGATCGCCGGTCGCGCCGGGTCGCGGTCCGTGACTCTCGCCCCACACCATCGGCGGTCG
>JAYTWC010000234.1:0-3065 GCA_043743635.1 Verrucomicrobiota bacterium
CCGCGGTCGCCGCAGGCGCGGATTTCTTCGACGAGAGGGAGTTTGCCGAGGAGAACGGTGCCGAGGGAGTCTGCAGTGCTTTGGCCGCCACCTTCGCCGAAGACGGTGTGCCGGTTGCCCATGGGGTCGACAAAGTAGCTCATGTTTTCGGCGACTCCGAGGAGCGGGACGTTTACTTTTTGGAACATCAGGCCGCCTTTGCGGGCGATTTGCGCGGCGGCGAGTTGCGGCGTTGTAACGAGGACGGCGCCGTCGAGCGGAATGGTCTGCACGAGGGAAAGTTGAGCATCTCCTGTGCCGGGCGGCAGGTCGATCAGCAGAATATCGAGTTCGCCCCATCTTACGTTTTGGACGAATTGCTGCACGGTTTTCATGATCATCGGGCCGCGCCAGACGATGGGGGTATTCTCGTCGACGAGGAAGCCCATGCTCATGACTTTCACTCCGTGTTTTTCCATCGGAATGAGGGTGTCGCCTTCGACCATGGGTCGGCCGGAGATGCCGATCATGAGGGGAACAGACGGGCCGTAGATGTCGCAGTCCATGAGGCCGACGCGACCGGGCCGGCCTTTTTCGGTGAGGAGTTGCGCGAGGACGCAGGCAAGGTTGACGGCGAAAGTGGACTTGCCGACGCCACCTTTGCCGGAGGCGATGGCGACAGAATGTTTGATACCGACGGGCGTGGTGGCTCCGGCGAGGTTGGATTGGCCGGGCGCGGGCGGGGCTTTGGCGGCGGTGACGGCGATGTCGATGATGGTGTCTTTCACTCCGGGGAGTGCGAGGAGGCATTTCTCGACTTCGGCTTTGAGGTGAAGCGGAATTTTGGGATCCGATGTCGTGAGCGCGAGCGAGACTTTGGCGGTGCCGTCGACGAAACCGGCGGAGCGCACCAAGCCGAAAGAAACGATGTCACGGCTGAAGCCGGGGTATTTGACTTGTTTGAGGGCCTCTTTGATTTGGTCGGAAGTCACGATGGTATTTTTTGAAACGAGAAGGTTTTAACGTTGTTAAGCTGGCTCAGGCTGTAAATAGAAATGGCCTGATCTTCTTCATTAATACGCACTGATTTTTTCCATGCAAAAATTCCTGCAACTTTTTTTCGCGCTTTTAATTTGCGCCCTAGCTAACACGGTCTCTGCCCAGAAGTCGGTTGACATGGGCATTCTTGATGTCGCCGGTGGCAGTGCGGTGGCGATTCGTGTCTCGGGCTCGACGGCTGAGCTGAACTCGCTGGCGAATACGGCCTTCACCGCTCACGGTTATTATCGTGTGGCGACGAGCGGTGTTTTCGACATCCGGTTTGCAAGCGCGGGTGCGACTCAGGTGAACGTGCAGGTTTTGAAGGGCACGGCGGTGTTGCTGAACCAGACGGCGACAGGGAGCAGTTTGCGCAATGCGTTCTTTCGCGCGGCCGATGCGGCGGTGAAGGCGACGAGCGGACTCAACGGTTTTTTTGCCTCTAAGCTGGCGTTCGTCAGCAACCGCACGGGCAAGGATGAAATTTATGTGAGCGATCTTTTCTTCGGTGAGATGAAGCAGATCACCAATGATCGCGCGTTTGCGATGACGCCGCGCTGGTCGCCGGATGGCACGCGGTTGATCTACACGAGTTTCTTTCAGTCAGGGTTTCCTGATATTTACTTGCTCAATCTCGCGTCGATGAGGCGCGATGTTTTTGTCCGAGTGCAGGGCACGAACAGCGGTGCGCGTTTTAGTCCGAACGGACAAAAGGTTGTAATGGTATTGAGTGGTTATGGCACGCCGGAGATTAGCATGAAGTCTGCTTCCGGTGGTCCGATTTCGCGTTTGACGAATTCGGAGGCGGTGAAGTCTTCGCCGTGTTTTTCGCCGGATGGCGGGCAGATTGTTTATGCGTCGGAGCCGGGACCGCATATCTACGTGATGCCGGCCGGCGGTGGTCCGTCGCGTCGCTTAACCGGCGGTTTTAGCAGCTACTGTGCGGAGCCGGATTGGAGCCGTGGAGACCCGAACAAGATCGCTTTTACTTTTCGCAAAGACGGCCAGTTTCAGGTTGCGGTGCTCGATCAGAAAACGGGCAAGACGGAGCAAGTCTCCAAGGCGCCTTACGATGGTGTTGAGCCGTGCTGGCTGGCCGACGGGCGTCATCTGATTTATACGGCGCGTGCGGCGGGCAGCCGTTCGCTGGCGATTTTGGATACGGTGACTGGTCATACCTACCGGTTGACGGGGATGCCTGCCGAGAAGGCCAGCGTGGTCGGGCCGTAATCGAAAAAACCTTTATCGAGCGGTAAAAACAAAAGCCGCACCGGACTTCCGGTGCGGCTTTTTCTTTTGGCAAATTAGACTGAAAGCGGTGCGATCGCGCTCAGGCGATGGCGGCGACGTAGTTGGCTTCGGCGGCGTCCCAATCGACAACATTCCAGAACGCGGCGATATAGTCGGGGCGGCGGTTTTGGTAGTTCAGGTAGTAGGCGTGTTCCCAGACGTCGAGGGCGATGACGGGTTTGCCTTCGATGCCCGCGACGGCCTTGCCCATGAGTGGGCTGTCTTGGTTGGCGGTGGAGCCAACGGCGATCTTCTTATCAGCCGTAACCACGAGCCAGGCCCAGCCAGAGCCGAAGCGAGTGGCACCGGCTTTGGCAAATTCTTCCTTGAACTTATCGAAACCGCCAAATGTTGCGGTGATGGCGTCGGCGAGTTTGCCTTTGGGTGCGCCGCCTTTGCCCGGGCCGAGGATGGTCCAGAAGAAGGAGTGGTTGCTGTGGCCGCCGGCGTTGTTGCGCAGGCCGCCGCGAATGGCGTCGGGAACCTTGGAGAGGTCGGCGATGAGGGCGTTGACGTCGAGCGCTGCGAGGGCGGGCAGGTCCTTGAGGAAATTGTTGGCGTTGGTGATGTACGCTTGGTGGTGTTTGCCGTGATGGATTTCCATCGTCTTGGCGTCGATGTGCGGGACAAGGGCGTCGAGAGCGTAGGGGAGTTTGGGAAGTTCGTAGGCCATGGTTGTTTTATTTAGTTCGTTTTCTGTCTTAGGAGAGTGAATGGAACCAGTAGGCAGGTCTGGGTTTGCGTCAACTCAGAGGTGA
>JAYTWC010000235.1:0-2195 GCA_043743635.1 Verrucomicrobiota bacterium
GTATAACGCAATAATATGGCGATAATAGACTTAAGGCGATTATTTTTTCCTAGAGCAAAAACCTCTCTCAAATAACGTCGGTTTTCTTTACGAAAATAGATGGCAATTAGAAGGGAGTCTCGTTAATAGGCTTATAATTAATGAGTTAATACAGATCAAATCTGTAAGAGATCTCGACATTGATTTGCAATGGCGCGCGGGCAGGCTGGGGCCGTTTCCTGATCCTTTTGCGGGTGGCGGCGGCGAGGGCCATAACGGTGGGAGTGAACGCTCGGTGAAGACGCTTAAAATCGTACGCTGTAGCGGAGTTCCAGCCCACGTTCTCCGCCGATGCGACCTGCCGCAGCCAGGAGATTGTGGTTAAGGACGTTGCGGACGCTAAGGCCAACTGTGTGGCGGAGGTTTTTTCCCTTTGCCCACGTGTAGCTTGTGTTGAATCCCAGCAGGCCGTAGCTGGGGCAGCTCCATAGCATTTGGGTTTTGCTTTGGCAGACGGCTACGTGGGACCCGATCCAGGCAAAAGCTGCACTGGCTTGCCAACGAAGTCCGGCCGGGTCAGGTCGCCAGGTGAGCGAAGCGGAACCGGTGTATTTGGGTGTACGAGGAAGTTGGCGATTTTCCTCTTGGGGCAAATCGGGCGACGAGGTTGTAATGGCTTCGAGCCAAGCGGCCCGAAGATCGGCGATGAATTTTGGGGTAACATTCCAACGCAGGCTGTTTTCGATGCTGGTGAATTGCTCTTCGCCGGAGGAGGCCAGTTGCGGCTGGTTTTGGTCTGGGTCGAGTACGGGATCGCCGTAAGCGGGATTCAAGCGGGTGATGTTTTTATTCCAGAGGCGATAGACAGCGGTGGTGACGAGAATGTTCTTGCTGGGCGTTTGCCAGCGTAGTCCTGCTTCGATGCCGCTCGTGCTTTCGTTGCCTTGAATCCGGCCGGTGCGAGCGTCAATGCGGCGTTGAGGCTGGAATGCAGTGCTGTGGTTACTAAAAACTGAAAGGCCGTGTTTGAATTGTCCGACCCAACCCAGATGATAGGTGGTTTTTTGTACTGCGGATGTTGCTAGAGGGACTCGGGCCGACGGCATTTGGTCGTTGATGGCGGCACTGACCCAATCTTGGCGCAGGCCAAAGGTTGCGCCTTGGCGACCCCGAGACCAGGAGACTCGGTCGCTCATGAAGATCCCCATGTAGTCGGCGGCTTCGTCACGGAGCGTGAGGAGGCGGTCGTAGGTGTTTATTGAATACTCGGGCGTGGTGAAGTCGGGCGCTGCGGGATCGAGTGTGCGCACGGATGCAGGCAGCGTGTCGCGTTCGGCGGTGGGGAGGGCACGGCGAATGCGGTTGGTGTTAGCGTGGCTGCCTTCGATGCCTGCAAGCCAGCGTTCGTTGAGGCGTTGGTGTTTCACGGGAACGTCGATTTCGACTTGGGCGCCAACGGTGTCTTCAGTGCGTTCGTTGTACTGGGGTTCGCGGGTGCCGTCGAATCGTTCGGTTGAGAGGACGTAGGGGCCGGTGGAGAAACGCAGTTCGCGCTGCTGGCGATTCCACCATTGAGCACCGCCGCGTAGCGACCAGCCTCGAACGAGTTTTCGTTCGGCCCAGACGCTTGTGCTGAAACTTTCGCGTCGCGCCCACGCGTGTGGACCGTTGGTATTGAAGGTAGCGAGTGGCAGGTACGGCGAACCGGTGGGGCCGCCGGGGATTTCGCGCGTGAGCGGCAGGCCGGGTGCAGGGATCGTCCGGGTTTGCGCAGTCTCAACCTCCCACGGCACGACCGTGGTTTGATCTGGGGCAAAACGGAACGAAGCGGTGGCAATACTTTCGCGCCGCTTGGCGAAATCTTCGGGACCATTTTGCCAGGACCAAGTGCCCATGAGGCGGCCGTTGAGTCTTTTGGTGATCAGTAATTCGCTGCGTTCGGCTTGAAGATAGAGTGAGGGTCGGTCGCTGGCTTGGGTTTCAAATTGCCAGGAGGTTTTTGGTGTCGGCCGACGCGAGATAAGATTGACGATGCCGCCGGGTGCGGTGCGACCGTAGAGCACGGCCATGAAACCGGTGAGAAGATCACGACGTCCGCCGACAATTTGCTCCGGAAAACCGAGCTGAGTCAGGCCGTTGCGTAGTCGTGGAGCCGTGAAACCACGCGGGGTGCTGCCGCCTGAAATAGAAGAGAATTCCGCCTGTCGTTGCTCGGG
>JAYTWC010000236.1:0-2214 GCA_043743635.1 Verrucomicrobiota bacterium
CAGCTACACCCGCGGCCTCGGCGAAATCGGTGTCGACGCCAACCTCCACGCCAGCGGCGTCTACGATTACAAAAACGAACGCTGGGGCATCGATGGTATCCGGCATCTGGTTACACCGAAACTTTCGTACCGCTACATTCCCTCTGCCGACAAGGGCCAGCGCTATATCCCGCAGATCGACGACCGCGTCTTCGACACCGCCCTGCCCACGCTCGAACTCGGCGACCAGCGCAACATCGACGACCTCAGCGCCACCAACACCGTGCGTGTCGGCATCGACAACACTTTCCAAACTCGCGACAAAGGCTACGGTTCGCGCGACCTCGTCACGCTTAACCTCGCGCAAGATTTCCGCTTTCACCGCACGCCCGGCGTCAACGACTCCTCCGAAATCCACACCGGCCTGAGCGTCATGCCCGCGAACTGGATGCAGTTCGACCTCTACCACAGTTTCACGCCGCAAAACTGGACCGCTCGCGAGGTCAACACCCGCTTCTCCATCCACGACGGTGACGTCTGGTCCTACAGCATCTCCAACCATTATCTCCAACACCAGATCAACGAATTCATTACCGAAGGCCGCTTCCGCGTAAACGAAAGCTATCAGGTCGTCGGTCGCCTGCACTACGACGCCCGCAAGGCCCGTTTCAACGAACGAACTATCGCACTTCGCCAAAATGTCGACAACATCTGGACTCTCCAGTACGGCGTGAATTTCTACGAAGGCCGCAAACGCGAGAGCAACTTCGGGTTCAGCATCGAAGTGCGCCTCGCCGGCTTCTAAACTCGTTCGGGCCAAACCCGAACCACAACACATCCCTTTCATGATCGCCGCCAACCAAGGCCGGACCTTCCTCCGCCTCCTCGCCGAACTCCGCCCGCACCTGCGCACCGACCGAAACCTGCCCGCGCGCATCCAACAACGTCTCGCCAAGGAGAAACGCTTCGGTTCGCGCGACCGCCGCCTGTATCGAGAATTATTATACACCGCCATTCGTCACCTGCCCTGGATCGAAACGCTCCTCGCGCGCTCCGAGGATGACGCCCTTCGCGCTGTCATCTGGCTTTCCGTCGACGATCCATCGACCCGCCCACTCAAACAAGCACTTCCCGCCGACTGGCCGCCGCTCCCCGCCACCGTCGCCGCCAAAGCTACTCACCTTGGTGTTACCGAACCACTCCTTCCCGACTGGTTCCGCGCCCACTGCCCCGCCGCTTTCGCATCACCCGAGATCGACACGCTCAACACTCGCGCGCCCCTCTGGCTGCGCCTGCAAATCGACGACCCGCGCTCCGTCTTCGAGGAGTTCACCTTTCGCCAATGGAAATGGAAGTCCTCCGAAATCCTTCCCGCCGCCATCGAAGCCTTCACCCAATCCGACCTCACCAAAACCGATTCCTACGAACGCGGTGAATTCGAGGTTCAAGATCTCGGTTCACAACTTCTCCTTGAAACCGTTGCCCCGGCGACCGGTTCACGCTGGCTCGACGCCTGCGCTGGTGCAGGTGGCAAAACCTTGCAACTCGCCCGCCTGATCGGCCCGAACGGTCACGTTGACGCCATCGATCCTCGCGCTGCCGCGCTGGCCGAACTAAAGATCCGCGCTAATCGCGCGCGCCTCACGCAGATCACCGTGCGCCAACATCCACCCGCGCCCGATGCGCTCTACGACGGCGTTCTCGTTGATGCCCCTTGCAGCGGCACGGGCACCTGGCGCCGTTTCCCTCAACTCAAATGGTCGTCCACCGAGGCCGACATCACCACCGCTGCCCAGCGCCAGCGTGACATCCTTGCTCGCTACGCTGGTCACGTTCGCCCCGGCGGCCTGCTCGTTTACGCCACCTGCTCGCTCAGCCACGTGGAGAACGACGACATCGTCGCCGAATTCCTGACAACGCACCCCGAGTTCCAACCAGTGCCCTTCGCCAAAACCTTCGGCGCCAGCGCCAGCCCGACCGGGCTCACCTTCTTGCCATCGCTCCACAACACCGACGGCTTCTTCATCTCCGCCCTGCGCCGCAAGGCTAATTGAGGAGCAAGGGCCCCGCCGAAAGGCCAACTTCAAACGTCACCACGTTTCACGCTAGACTCCGACCGCCGTGTCGCGGTTAATTAGAGCCATATGGGCAGCATCGTCTTTACAATCGCCAACCAAAAAGGCGGCGTCGGCAAAACCACCACCGCCGTCAATCTCTCTGCGGCTCTCGCCGAGA
>JAYTWC010000237.1:0-2700 GCA_043743635.1 Verrucomicrobiota bacterium
AAACCGCATTTGAACTACGAAGAATCTAAGAAACCAAGGATGCAGGCAAAGTTATGGATTTCGATCGTTTCACCTGCGAGGTGAAGGATTTCTAAAACAGGTCCTGCACCTCATGGCTTGAGCTTCGCTTCTTTGTTTCTTCGTAGTCCAATTTTAACTAAGGAATTTGAGCCAATCGTCATCGTCGGCCAGGAGTGGACGAGTAACTGTTTTGACCTTTACCTTTAAAAACCTCTAATCCCGTGTTCGAATAGTCGGGGCAAGCCCAGACCATGGGCTTTGGGCTTCACGCCAATCGGAAAACGCTACGTCTCGATCCTCGCTTGGCGGCCGAAACTGGCGTTGCGCGCGGACGACTCGGCTTCACACTGAAGGCATGGCTTCCATGCCCAGTTAACTTTGCCGTCGGGAGTTTATTGCCGGCGTAATCTCGGGCGTTGTCGTGCTCGATTAATGCTAGATCACCTCCCGCAGCCATGGGACGCGGTGCGCCAAAGCTGCAACCACGTAGCTTCCGATGATGCCGCTGATTGAGAGGATCATCGCGTTCACGAAAGGATTGGTTGAGTAGCCTTTGAGGAGCACCGCGAGGGCGATGATCACGGGCGTATGCAAGACGTAGACGCCAAAAGAACGCGCCGACAGCCACCCAGACCAGCTGGTTTCCTTGGCCCAGAATCGCCGCACCCAAACCATCGCGCCCAACGCCAACCCGACCCCAGCAAACTGTTCCCACGTCGCAAAGGCGACCGCAAAGCCGTTCCATCCGCCGAGGAGCGGAGGCTCGACGCCGGGGAGGATGGCTGGTCGCATGCACACTAAGATAATCCCGAGCACGATCGGACCACCCACCAACGCAAACCAGCCGGCATACTTTGAAACAGGCGACTGCGCGACGTCGTCCAACGTGCCGCCGCGAAGCACAAACCAGGCGCCAAGGCCAAACGCCGCAACGTACTGGGGGAAGAAACACAGCTGTAGGTTTTGAACGTTCGTTCCAATGGGTTGAACCGTGCGCACGGCAAAGCTGGTTGCCGCCAGCACCAGCGCAAGCACGAGCACGTACTTGGCCTTTAATTGTGGAGCACGTCCTGTCTCGGGCTTAGGCAATAGTTTGGTACAACGTGCTGCCATCGCTAAAATAACCGAGAAGATCAGCAATGCCTCGACAAACCAAAGCGGACCCGTCGCACCGACAAACCGCCCGGAGCGAAAATACTCATCATAAGCCTGAATTAGGGGCGGAAACTTGGCGTTCCACGGGTTGATCACGTAAACAACGACCGGATGGATCACGGTCACATAGAGAAACAACGGCACACCCAACCGCAGCGTCCGTTCGCGTAGAAACGCACCCACGCCGCGTCGCTGGAGAGATTTCGCGGCGAAATATCCAGCAACGAAGAAAAGCAGCCCCATGAAGAAGGCTTGGAGATGAAACTCGCCGATAAAAAAGATGGCCTTGGTTTCAATCGACGGCTCTGGGGGCAATGTGAAGTACCATCCGCCCACCTGACTGTACGTGATCGTGGAATGGAGAACGACCACGAGCAGAATCATCGCCGTGCGCAAATTATCGATCCACCCCAACCGTTGAGCGGGGTTGCCCACGGTGACGGGAACAGCCGCTAGTTCCGGCGATGGCGTGTTCATTGAGCATTCACTCTCCGAAAACCGCGAAATTGACAACCTCAGACGTGGCCGAGGTCGGCCTCCGATCTTCGGATCGCCGACCCGGCTACCATCAGATCAGGCCGTCCTTAGGCTTAAGTTTTGACCTGTCCCTTTTAGAAAGCCCTTTGTGCCCCGTGCCGCATCACCATCGAATAGCCCGGCTTTTTGTAGAGCTTGTTCGATTGGTTCATGATGTCAGTTCGGTAGACTTTTTCCGCCCACTCGGTCGAAGAGACTTCTTCCATCGCGACCGAAACGGATTCGTCGCCGCAATGGAAGACTTCCGTAACGTCGCGCGTGATTCGATCCGCGAGTTGTTGTTTCTGCGCCTCTGTTTTTCCGGGCCAGAGTTTAATAATAATGTGCGGCATAATCGTCTCCTGATCAGGTGCGGTATTGCGCGTCGCTGACCTTCTCCATCCAGTCGACGACTTTCCCGTTGAAGTGCTCTTGAATAGCGATGTGCGACATCGCCGTCGTTGGGGTAGCACCGTGCCAGTGCTTGAGGCCCGGGGGGAACCAGACGACATCGCCCGGCCGAATTTCCTGAACCGGACCGCCATCACGTTGCACCCAACCAAGTCCACTGGTGACAATGAGTGTCTGCCCCAAGGGATGGGTGTGCCACGCCGTGCGAGCACCGGGTTCAAAAGTGACGAGCGCAGCGGCGGCGCGCGCCGATTCTTTCGCCGCAAAAAGCGGATCGATGCGCGTTGTGCCGGTGAACCAGTCAACCGGGCCTTTGTTCGATGGCTGGGAACCATTACGTGTGATTTCGATGTCCATATTTGATTCCTTGATTGGATCTAAGGGTTTGTTGCGTTAAGCCCGTGCTCTTACAGAAAGTGCCAAAACCGCCAGGAACGCGATTTTCGCGAACCTGCGGCGGCGGGAGGCCAAAAATGTATTCCTCGGGATCTTGTCCACGCCATCAATATAGCCCGCTTTGCTTCCGCTGTCGCATGAGCAGTTGCTCGACCTGTTGTCCCGTTGCTCCAAATGCGTGATGATCGCCGCGCGCGCCCA
>JAYTWC010000238.1:0-7274 GCA_043743635.1 Verrucomicrobiota bacterium
GTGCGTTTTGTTTGTTCGGCGAATGGTTCGTCGAATTGGCCTTCGGTGCGAAGCTGCTGCTCAAAACAGGCGATGGGATCGCGTTCTTTCCACGCGAGAAACTCGGCTTCGGTTCGGTAGCCGATGTGGTTGTCGAAACCGGGACCGCAATGTTCGCGCCAGCGGTAGGTCATCAGCTCGATGAAAACCGGGCCGTCGCCACGGCGCGCGTGCGCAACAGCCTCTTGCATGAGTGCGCGAACAGCGAGCGGGTTATTGCCATCGCCTTGATGGGCGCGGATGCCGTGACCGGCGGCGACCTCGTAGACCTGGCGACCGGTTGGCTGGCGGACGTTGAGTGGCGAGTAAACGGAATAGAGATTGTTTTCGCACACGAATACGATTGGCAGTTTGTGCAATGTGGCGAAATTCACGCTCTCGTGGAAAACGCCTTCTTCAGTGGCGGCTTCGCCTAGAAACGCCACGGTTACCCGGTCACGGTTCAACCGGCGATCAGCAAAAGCGAGGCCGGTCGCGATGGGAATCGTGCTGCCGACAATCGGAACCGCGCCAACAAAACCAGCTGCTAGATCCACTAAATGCATGGAGCCGCCACGGCCTCGGCAGCAACCTGTTTCCTTGCCATGGAGCTCGGCGATCATGGCGTTTAAGTTGCCTCCCTTTGCGATATAGTGAGCGTGCGAGCGGTGGCCGCTCATCACTTGATCGTTGGCGTGCAGTGCAGAACAAACCCCGGCTGCTGCTGCTTCCTGCCCGATGGAGAGATGGACGGGGCAGCGCATCTGCTGCTCGGCGTAATGGACAGCGATCGCCTCCTCGATCATGCGAATCCGTACCATGCTCCGCCAAAGCGAATGGCATAGTGCCTGGTTCGGTAGATCGATGGCTGGCAGCGTTGCAGGCATTTTCAGGCGGCGACGGAGATTTTCTTCATCGTCTTGATGTTATAACAAAGTTCGTTGTCGCGCAGGCGGCCGTCTTTGTAGGCGGCGATGACTTCGAGAATCCCGTCTTCAACCGTGAACTTTGGAGCGAAACCAGTTGCCAGAAGTTTTTTTGATGAGAGGCGGTACGAGCGCGGGTCATTCGATGGCGTAACGATGACTTCAGCCGGTGCGTGCTTGATGGCGCGTTCGGCGATTTTAAGAATGGAGATATTTTCGAAGCCGGCGTTGTAGATACCGGTGTGTTGTTTACCAACTGCTAGAAAATGATGATAGACGCGAATCATGTCCTTGAGGTGAATGTTCGGGCGGGTCTGGTCGCCGCCGAAGACCGTGATGCGTTTGTTCGCGATGGCCTGAAAGGTCAGCATGTTGACCGAGAGGTCGAGACGCATGCGGGGCGAATAACCGCAGACGGTAGCAGGGCGGATGATGTTGACCTTGATCTTGTCCTGGTAGCTCAGGAGCACGCGCTCACTGATCATCTTGGTTTTGTTGTAATCTGAAATCGGGACGAGCGGTAGCTCTTCGGTGACCTCGGGCTCGTCCTTCACGCCGTAGACGCTGCCTGAGCTGGCGTGGATAAACTGGGGAACGCCGTTGGCGATGGCTTTTTCGACGAGAAACATCGTGGCGAGGGTGTTGACTTCCCAGTTGAGCTTCGAGTCGAGTTCGGCGCAGGGGTCGTTGGCGACGTTGGCGAGGTGCAGAACGGCGTCCATGCCGGCCATAGGGATGCGATCGGTGTTGCGCACGTCTTCGCGGATGACGGTGAGATTCGGATGTGCGGCGAGGTGGTTGCCGAACCATTGAAGATCGACTACGGTGACGGTGTGACCGGCATCGAGCAGGCTTTGAGTGAGAGGGGTGCCGACATAACCGCAGCCGCCGGTGAGAAGTAAGTTCATAAGAAGGGTAAGATTTAAGTGATAAGGCGGCGGAGGTTTATGGCTAGAAGGCCAGCATCGACTGGCCGGCTTTGAGGAACTTGGCTTTGCTGATTGATTCGGAGTTGCCGACGATTTTGACGGCCTGGGCGCCGGCGAGCTGGCCCATAAAGGTTGCGAGGTTGAGAGGAAGTCCGCTCGCGGCAGCCAGGCTGGCAGTGGCACAGAACGCATCACCAGCACCAAGTGTGTCTACGATGTTGCGCTCAAATGGAGCGCACTTGCAGAGATCTTTTTCGCAGTTGCGGCCGAGCGTTTCGGTTGCGCCGCGGGTGAGCCAGGCGTACTTGCTGCCGAGTTGGGCGGCGAGGCCGGTGAGTTCGCGGCTGAAATCGATTTCGCGGCGCCCGATGGCGAGATTCATTTCGGTCTGGTCGAGTGTGAAGGCGTCAGCGCGACGATAGCGGCGGGTGAGGATGTTGAAGCCGTGGTTGTTGGAATTAGTTTGGCAATTGACCGCGAGGAACTTGGCCTGTTGTTGCACGTAAACACGCACCAGATCCTCGAGCACGCCGTGGCCGAAATCCATCACGAGCACGAGGTCGTACTTGTCGATTTGGTCGGCGATGCGTTCGAGCAAGGCATACTGGAGCGTTTCCTCGGGTGTATGTTTGTTGATGAAATTGACCGAGAAAAGTTTTTGCAGCTCCTTACCCTCGCTGCGCGGTTCCACGTAGCGCTGTTTCACGACGGTGGTGAATTCTGACGAGCGCACGAGGTCGTGCTCGGAAGGTTTAATGAACTTGGCGAGTGTATCGTCGAGCCAGGGTTCGGTGCCGACGATGCTGACGAGTTTTACGTGTGAGGTGAATTCGCGGATGTGACGGAAAACCGCGAGCGCGCCACCAGCCTGCATTTCTTCGCTCACGTAGCGGCCGGAAAGGATTCGGTTTTTGGAGGTGAGGCCCTGGACTTCGAGTGTGGTGTACTTGTCGAAAATGATATCGCCGACGATGAGGACACGGAGCTTTTTGAAACCATCGACGATCTCGCGGAATTTGGCTGGCGAGCAATCGGCTGCGACGCCCTGGCAGAAGGTTTTTACTTCGGCTGGATAAGGGTCGAAGTGTTGGTTCAGCATCTTGGTTGAGCTGAAGACGATCGAGCCGACGTAGCGCATTTCGCCACCGCAACGTTTCACGGCGGTCACATCGTCAGCGATGTTGCCGGTGACATCGTTTTGCTGATTTTCGTATTCGCGGCCTTTACAGTAGAAGTGAGGCCGCACGCATTCGATGGCCTCGACGGCGGCTGCGAAGGGAATGGTGACGACGTAATCAACGGCGGCCAGTGCGGCCAGCCAGCGCGTGCGGAGCGCGTCGTTGAAGTACGGACGGCCTGGTCCTTTGTTGACGAATTTTTCGGCGGTGATGGTGACGACGAGCACATCGCCGAGTGCCTTGGCCTCTTCAAAGTGCACAATGTGCCCGGGGTGAACCATGTCGAACGTGCCGTGGCATTGGACGATCTTAGTGCCCTTTGCGCGCAGTTCCGCAAACAGAGCCGGGGCTTGGTCGTAAGCGATGATCTTGGCGTTGGGCATGGGGAACTAGCGATAAGGGATAAGTGGTAAGCTGTAATGGAGCTAAGGCTTGTGAATGTAGTCGAAGGGCTGGCGACTTAGTTCCGCGAAATGTTTTTCCACCCAATCGATGGTTTGCTGAACGCCGGTTTCGAGGGCAACGGTGTCGGTCCAGCCAAGGGTCTTCCTGGCTTTGGCGCTGTCGAGTAGATAAGCTGCGTCTTTGCCGGGGCGATCATCGGTGACTTCGACGACCTTGGAGAAATCGGCGCCCATCATGCGGCAGATCATTTCAACCAGTTCGCGGATGGAAACGAAGCGCGAGGTGGAGAGGTGGAAGGTTTCGCCGGCCGGTGCTTTTTTGGCGATGGCGAGCGTTGCGGAGGCAACGTCGTCGATGTGGATGAAAGAGCGGACCGAGTGACCGCCACCGTGGAGGCTTAGTTTGCGGCCGAGTTTGATGAAAAGAACGGTGCGCGGAATGATGCGGTAGAGCTGCTGGCCGGGGCCGTAGACGTTGGCTGAGCGCGTCCAGGTGACGGGGAAATTGTACTGCTGGAAAAATGTCCGCAGATGCAGATCGCACGCGGCGCGCGAGGCGGCGTAGGGCGTGCTAGGGTTGAAAGGTGCATTTTCGTCGATCGTGCCGGACGTGCTGCCGTAGACTTCGGGCGTGCTGACGTGGACGTATTTTTCAAGCCAGCTGGCGAGCCGCAGGCGTTGGTGAAAGAGGACGTTACCGATGACATTCGTTTGGTACCAATGTTCGGGGTGAAGCCAGCTTTGCGCGACCATGCCTTGAGCAGCGAAATTTACAACTGCTGATGGTTTGAATTCGTCGAGTGCGACCATGAGACGGTTGAGGTCGCTGTTCAGATCGGCCTGAAGAAACTGGAAGCCCTGTTGTTGTGCGGGGGACAACCAGCGGTAAGGGAGAAAGGCCGACGCTGGTTCGGTCGAACGGCTCGTGCCAAGCACCTCGAGCTCTTGCTCAAGGCAATAGCGCACAAAGGCGGCCCCTGAAAATGAATTACTGCCGACGACGGCGATGCGTCCGTTCATATGCGGGGAGGATGGTTCGGGTTATGGATGGTTGTTACGTAGCCACTGCATGACCATGTGGCCGACCATGGTTTGCAGGTCTTCGGAGACTTGCATGTCATGCACGGGAAAATAGATGGGGTAGTCGGCCAGCTTTAAACATTTGCCACCGGTATAGCCGAGGATGGCGAAGCGGGTCAGGCCGAGCTCGCCTGCAGTAGTGAGCGCTTTGACGACGTTGGCTGAGTTACCGCTGCCGGAGAACACGATGAGCACATCGCCTGGTTGGGCGAGCACCTCGAGTTGTTGCGAAAAAATATCCTCGTAGGAAATGTCGTTGGCGAGGCAGGTGAGCACGGCGGCGTTGGCGGGCAGGGCGATGACGCGTAGTCCGTGGCCGGCTTGTTTATCTACGCCGTAAAGAAGATCATTGGCCAGGTGGATGGCGTTGGCAGCGCTGCCGCCGTTGCCGCAGAGAAAGACTTGGCGTTTCTCGCGCCAACAAAGTTGCAGGGTTCGGGCAAGCTGCTCGACGTCGCTCCAATCATGGTTGCGCAAGGCGGAATCGAGCGAGGAAAGATAGGCGTCAACAAAAGCGGGCCGGTCCGAAGTCGTGGGTGCGGGTTTAGCGGTCTTGGTCGAACGAAAGAGGTTCCTGACGGGCGCGGATTTGGAGCTGATGTACCGTTTCATGGTTATGTCGACGAGCCGTCGTGGAGGCAGACAGATGCAAGCAGGGTCATTACCCTAGGAATTCGGCACGGTTTGCAGAACCTTGAGCGGGATTTTAGGCCCCTCAGCGCAGGAACGTGTTAACGGGGCCGTGCTTCCCAGCAATTCTGCAGGGCGGTGGTGAACCGTTGGGCTTGGCCTGCGTGGTCGAGAAGTGGGCTGCGGCGCATGTCTTCGCGGAGAGTGACGCGCAAATGCGCGCGTCGGGCTGGGTCGTTGGCGAGTTCGGCCGCGATGCGGACGTATTCATTTTCTGAATGCGCAATCCACTCGGGGTGTCCGGCTGCGGTGAGCAGGCTGTTGGAAACGCGGGCGGCGTGGCGGTCGCCCGACAAGGCCACCAAGGGCACGCCCATCCAGAGCGCTTCACAGGTCGTTGTCGTGCCGTGATAGGGAAATGAATCCAGCGCGATATCGATGCCTGAATAGAGATCGAGGTGTCCGGCGATGTCCGGGATACGTCCGACGAGCTTGATGCGCGCGGGATCGTCAACGACGTTGCGCAGCCGCGAGCGGGCGATCTCTGCGATCGAGGGATCTTCGAATCCGTGACCTTTCAGCACGAGCAACGAACCGGGCACGGCTGCAAGGACGCGACGCCACAGCTCAACCGTGACGTCGGAAACCTTGGCAAAATTGTTGAAGGAACCGAAAACGATTTGCTGGGCGTTATTGGTGGTTCGTCGTGGTTCGGGTGCCGTGTCAGGTGGCTGGTAGGCCCAGGCGCAGGGTGCGAAGCGCACGAGTTTCTCGGTGTGGAATTGGTCATCTTCCGGTCCCGGATCGGTGATCGCATCGACAAAACGGTAGTCGATTTCGCGCAGGCCAGTCGTGTTGGGATAACCGAGATAGCTGATCTGCACGGGTGCCAGACGGCGGGCAAAGATCGGCAAGCGACTCAGGCCGGTGTGCCCCGCCAAATCGATGAGAATGTCTGGCGCGTCGGCACGGATCGTTTTCTCCACCGTGTCATGGAGCTGGCCGACGAAATTACGCCAGAGCTTGGCCTGGCCGCGCAGTCGATCCGACATGGCATCGACTTGAAAATGGTCGTGGTATAGAACGATCTCGAGTTGAGTCCGGTCAAGATGACGCAGGATTGGTTCGATAAAATAGGCAACCGAATGCTTGCGTAAATCCGACGAGAGAAAGGCGAGCCGTAGAGGTCGGGTCGTTTTTGAGGAATGGGGGAATATTACTGGCGGGCGATCACGGAGATTATTATGTACGGCTTGATCGAAGGCGAGGTGTTCGGCGAACATGGCCTGACGGGTGATGCCGCTGATATAGTTGAGCGTGAGCAGGCGTCCGGCGCGCGCTTCATGGTGAGCGGGATATTCGGCGAGTACGGCGGCGAACTCGGCTGCGGCTTCCTCAATCTTGTAGGTCTGTTGGAGCGCGAGGGCGCGACCGACGCGAGCTTGGGCGAGCTTCGGATCGAGCTTGATCGCTCGCTCGAACGTCTCGATTGCCTCGGCAAATTTACTATCAGCAGAAAGGGCAAGCCCGAGGTTGCCTAATGCAGGTGCATAGGTGGGTTTGATTTCGATGGCGCGCCGAAAATACGGGATGCCGGCCGGCAGCCCTTGCGTGTCCGAGATGAGCGCACCGAGTCGGTCGATAGCATCGAAATAGTCGGGCTTCTGCTTGATCGCCTTTTCGTAAGCAGCGATCGCTTCTTGGACTTGGCCGACCACTCGCAGGCTGAACGCCAGACTGTTCCAAGCTTCGGCATTATTTGGTTCAATTTGAACGGAGGTTCGCAGTTGTGTGACCGCTTCGGCGTGTTGACCAGCGGAGGCGAGGGCCACGCCAAGTTTCATGCGGCAATCGGCTGAGCGCGGGGCGAGTTGGGAGGCGCTGCGCAGCAGATCTACGGCAGCGGTGAAACGCCCTTGTTGAAAGGCGACTACGCCCGAAAGATTAAGAACATCGAAAACCCGTGGTGCAACCGCGCGAGCCTGCCGATAGAAGGATTCGGCCTCTTTCAGTCGCCCGGCTTGGTGGTGAGCTAGCCCTTGTTGCAAGATTTGTTGAACACGTGCTGGGTTCATCGATGAAAGCGGTTGACGATAACTAATGCAGGCA
>JAYTWC010000239.1:0-8200 GCA_043743635.1 Verrucomicrobiota bacterium
CCGATGCGGTTCATGGCGATAGCGAGCGTTTCGTGAGCTTCCTTCGAAATGGAGCCGTACGACATGGCGCCGGTCTTGAAGCGCTTCACGATCTTTTCCACGGACTCGACCTCTTCGATCGGAATCGCGGTGGACGTCTTGAAATCGAGCAAGCCGCGCAGCGTGCAGAGGTTCTTCGACTGATCGTTGATCTTGGAAGAGTACTCTTTGAAGATCTTGTAGCTGCCGGTGCGGACCGACTTTTGGAGGCTGTGAATGGTTTCGGGATTGAAGAGATGGGCTTCGCCGTCATCGCGCCATTTGTATTCACCACCAGCGGGGAGAACGTGGCCGTTCGACGCGTAATCCGGGAAGGCGGCGCGATGACGGGCGAGCACTTCCTGTGCGATGACATCGAGACCGATGCCGCCGACGCGCGAAGGCGTCCAGGTGAAGTAGTGATCAATGACGTCCTGACGCAGGCCGACCGCTTCGAACACTTGCGCGCCGCGGTAGCTCTGGATCGCGGAAATGCCCATCTTGGACATGACCTTGATGACACCCTTGGAGGCGGCTTTGACGAAGTTCTTGCAGGCGGTCTTGTGCTCGGTGTCGGGCAGAAGGCCGTCGCGGATCATGCCGTCGATGGTTTCGAAGGCGAGGTACGGGTTGACGACGCTACAGCCATAACCAATCAACAGCGCGAAATGGTGAACTTCGCGGGCTTCGCCGGTTTCGAGGACGATGCTGATGCGGGTGCGCAGACCTTCGCGGATCAGGAAATGGTGCAGACCAGCCACGGCGAGCAGCGCCGGGATCGGGGCAAATTCCTTGGTCACGCCGCGATCGCTGAGGATGAGGACGGTGACTTCCTCTTCCTCAATCATGCGGCGGGCCATGAGGGAAAGTTCTTCGAGCGCCTTGGCCAAGCCCTTCTCGCCACGGGTGACGCGGAAGAGAGTCGGGAGCACGCCGACTTTGAAACCGGGGCGGTCGAGACGGCGGATCTTGGCGAACTCTTCGTTCGTGATAACCGGCCACTTCAACTCGACGCGACGGGCGGCGGCGGGTTGCGCAACCAAAAGGTTGCCTTCCGAGCCTAGCCGGGTTTCGGCGGAGGTGATGATCTCTTCGCGGATACAGTCGATCGGCGGGTTGGTAACTTGCGCAAAGAGTTGCTTGAAATAATCAAACAAAAGACGCGGCTTGTTCGAGAGCACGGCCAGCGCGGCGTCGTTGCCCATAGAACCCGTCGCTTCGATACCGTCCTTCGCCATCGGCGTGAGGATGATGCGCTGGTCTTCAAAGGTGTAACCGAACGCGAGCTGACGTTGCAGCAGCGTGTCGTGATCCGGCGCGGGAACTTCGGGCGCGGCGGGAATATCTTCGAGATGAACGAGGTGCTCGTTGAGCCACTGACGATAGGGGCGTTCGGCGGCGAGCTTGGCTTTGATTTCTTCGTCTTCGACGATACGGCCTTGTTCGGTATCCACCACGAAAATACGTCCGGGTTGCAGGCGACCCTTGCGCTCAATGTTTTCGGCAGGGATGTCGAGCACGCCGGCTTCGGAGGCCATGATCACCAGGCCGTCCTTGGTGACGTAGAAACGGGAAGGACGCAGACCGTTGCGGTCAAGGATGGCGCCGATCGACTTGCCATCGGTAAACGCGATGGACGCAGGGCCGTCCCACGGCTCCATCAAGCAGGAGTGATATTGATAAAACGCTTTGCGCTCATCGCTCATGCTCTCGTGGCCAGACCACGGCTCGGGGATCATCATCATCACCGCGTGGGCGATGGGGCGACCGGCGAGATAGAGGAGTTCGAGGGTGTTATCGAACATGGCCGAGTCGGAACCGTTCGGGTCAACGATCGGGAGGATCTTCTTGATGTCGTCGCCGAAGAGCTCGGACTCGAACATCGCTTCGCGGGCATGCATCCAATTGATGTTGCCGCGGAGGGTGTTGATTTCGCCGTTGTGGGCGACGTAGCGGTACGGATGCGAACGTTCCCAGCTGGGGAACGTGTTCGTCGAAAAGCGCGAGTGAACCAGCGCGAGCGCCGTCTCCATCGCGGGGTTTTTCAAGTCCGTGAAATAGGTCGCGAGCTGCGTCGTCAACAACATGCCCTTATAGACAATCGTGCGGCACGAGAGGCTGGGCATATACCAGTACTCGGCACCATCCATCGTGGAGGTGCGGATCTCGGTGTAGGCGCGCTTGCGGATAACGTAGAGTTTGCGCTCGAAAGCGAGGTCATCCTTAAGCGACGCATCGCGGCCGATGAAGGCCTGGCGCATGTACGGCTCGGAGGCTTTGGCGGTTTCGCCGAGTGAGGAATTGTCGGTCGGAACGGTGCGCCAGCCGAGGAAAGCCTGGCCCTCGGATTGGACGATTTGTTGAAAACGTTCTTCGAGGCGACGGCGCTGTGTCTGGTTGCGCGGAAGGAAAATAATACCAACGCCATACTCGCCAGCAGCGGGCAGGGTGATGCGGGCCTTCTTCGCGACTTCCACGAAGAACGTGTGCGGCAGCTGCATGAGCACGCCGGCGCCGTCGCCTGTATTGATCTCACTGCCAGCGGCGCCGCGGTGATCGAGGTTTTCCAGGATCTGCACCGCCTGTTTGACGATCTGGTGCGATTTGCGACCCTTCATGTCGACGACAAAGCCAACGCCGCAAGCGTCGTGCTCGAAAGACGGATCATAAAGCCCCTGCTTTTTCGGCAAGCCGAGCTGACGTACTGGGGCGCTTTGGGTGCTGTCGCTTCTACTATGCATTCTGGCCATACCGTGCGGTGTTAAAGGGTGGGTCAATGAGTAAAGCTAAAAATTTCGGGCGGGGTGAATCGACTGCGCAAACCTAAAAAGGCTGCCAAGCAAAAAGCCTGCCACATCAAGATCGCTATGGGTGGTAAAAAGTGGATGTGCAATCTGGCGAAGAGCCATGCGAAAGTGGGCAGGAAAGAAATGAAAGCAAAATGCTCATGCACAAAAAAGCCGGCCTGTTTTTTGAGGCCGGCCCGCGTGTTGTTAGCGTTGGTTTTGGGCGGCCTCGGTTAGAAAAATCGGACGGTTTTTGTCGCCATTTTGGCATGTTCATCATCCGAGCAACCGGCGTTGGTGAGCGCATCGACAGGCGCAGCGCTCCGTTGCACCAAATCATTGGACAAAAGATAATTCTCAACTTCTTCGCCCGAAACGTCCGCCAGCATCACCCCGTCAACTTCGACACAGGGCGAGAGGGGTTGGCCGGACTTCTGGACCATCTCGACATAATTTTCGCGAACGTTGATGATATCGATGTCTTCGTACGCGAGAGTATACTTTCGCATGATGGCACGAACACCATTGGACCAGCCACAGCTGGGCTTGAGATAGGCTTTGATCGTCATTGAGCAATAAGCGAAAGCAGGGACAAAAACCGCGCAACTCATCGGCGCAATTTTTCGGCAATCAATAGATAATCTCATCTCGTTCCAGCACGGGAGCCCTCCTAACTGATTGATCGCCCTGTCTCTCCAAAAGTTGGCCTTGAGGTGCCCCAAGGCCAACTTTCAAAGCATCGGACAAGAAGCACCGTCAAACCACGTGCCTTCAACATACGTCGTCGTCGGGATCTCGGGTACACCGAACTTATTGTGCTGGAGTTGACCGGCGAGAAGTTCTACCGCGAGCGCTCCCACCGTCTCGTGATTCTGCCGAACGCCAGCCCACGTGCCTGAATAGTCCTCTAAAAAAATATCTACAAACTTCACGTCACGCGGCACGCGCAGGCCCATATCCTTCAAGCGCGGCAAAACAAACTCGCCCTTGCTAATGATCACCTCAGGACGATGCCGCTCAAACCATTGCTCAAACGACTCCTCGCAAGGAAACATATGCGGCGAAATGCGATCCTTGACCGCGAGTTTCTGCTGCTCCCATAGGAAACCAGCCCGCCACAAATGGTCTACGGTGATATCCCAACCATCGTCCATCACCAAACCAATCCGCCGATAACCGGCCTCGCGCACCCGCTGAACCGCCAGACGCACGATTTGCAGCTGGTTGTTGGTGACGTTGTGAAGTCGCGGCTGGTGTGGAAAGTAATCGATCTTCACCGCGCTGAAATGCGTCCAGTCGAAATGCAATGCCTCATCGATCTCACGCACGTGCGAAGCGATGATCAGCCCCGTAATACCACGCGAAAAAAGAATACGGCTCAACCGGCCATGCGTGAGACCTGGCTCACGCATCCAGAAATGCTCCAAATTAAAACCCAGTTCACGCGCTGTGTTCTCCGCTCCAGCGAAAAACTGCGGATGCGCCGTAACCTTCTTCCAGCCCCAACGCGTGTTCCAGTTCGAAACGTACGCCAGCGTGGGCGGATTACGCCGCTCCATCACCCGGCCGCGATAGGAAACCAGCGCGCGCAGAAATGGATCCGGCGTGTAACCCATTTCCGTCGCCAATTTTTGAATACGCAGACGGGTGGCCTCCGGCAAGCGCGGATGATTCCGGATCGCCAGCGAAACCGTGGTGACGTGCACGCCGGCTTTGGCGGCGATGTCGGCGAGGGTAACACGACGTTGTTCGCTCATAAGTACGGATTGCGACGAAACCGGCAGAACAGCTCAAGTCTATTGTTAGCCTTATCGGTCTTTTGCGCTGAGTGACCAGCGTAAGTTTGACTAAAACATCCTTCTTCCGCGAGCCTCTCCTCCGCGCGATCTGCATCACCCCTCGCCTGCCTACCCACCCCGCAACCTCTGTCCATTCTGACTCCTTCTCCCATGAGCGTTCCCACTCAGCCCCTGTCGTTCCGCGAAAAAGTTGGTTATAGCGGCGGTGATGCCGCAGCCAATTTCGTCTTCATGACGATGGTGCTGTTCCAGACAAATTTCTACACCGATGTGTTCGGCCTCTCAGCCAGCGCCGCTGCGGCCATCCTGTTGTGGCCCCGTTTATGGGACGCCATTTTCGATCCCATTATGGGCGTGCTCGCTGATCGCACGAACACCCGCTGGGGCAAATTTCGCCCGTGGATTCTGTGGACCTCAATTCCTTGGGTCATCGTAATGGTTCTTGCTTACACAACCCCGAAGGGCTGGAGCATGGGCATGATGATCGCGTACGCCGGCATTACGAACACGATTCTGATGACGCTCTACTCGATGAACAACATGCCGTACTCAGCTTTGGGCGGCGTCATGACGTCCGATCTCAATGAGCGAACCAAGCTCAACTCCTATCGCTTCGTCGCTGTCAACATCGCCCAGTTTATCGTCGGTGGTTTAACGCTGCCGCTGGTGGCGAAGTTCGCGCAAGGCGGCCATGATCGCCAGTACGGCTGGCGGATGACGATGACCCTGTGGGCGGTGCTCTGTTTCATCCTTTTCATGGTCACCTTCTTCACCACCAAGGAACGCCTCGCGCCCGTGGCTCAGGTGAAATCATCGCCAAAACAGGACTTCACAGACCTCCTCAAAAACAGCCCTTGGATCGCACTGGTTGGTTATACCATTTTTAACTTCGCAATGCTCACCTACCGCGGCGGTGCGCACTATAATTTCTACCACCACTTTGCGGACAAGCCAGCGATGTTCGATTTCATTGCGAAGCTCGGCCTCACGACGCCCGACACCGCTCCGCAGGGCAGCGCCCTCGAATGGCTCGGCTACATCGCGCACGGCACGCGCGACGCTCTGCCCACCAACGTAGCCGACGTTTTCAATAGTATCATCAACATGATCGGCACGGCCACGACGATCGTCTTCATCATTCTCTCCGCCGGTTTTTCAAAACGGTTCGGCAAAAAAGCGGTGATCTTCTGGGGCTTCTCCTTGGCCGCGCTCAACTCGTTTGCCTACTACTTCCTCGCGCCCACCAGTACCACGGCGATGGTCGTTCTGGCGATGGTAGGATCGATGCTCTATGCCCCAACCATCGCGGTGGCTTGGGCCATGTATGCCGATGCCGCCGACTATTCGGAATGGCAGACCGGCCGCCGATTCACCGGCATGGTTTTCGCAACCATCGGCTTTTCCCTAAAATCGGGTCTGGCGCTTGGTTCGGCCGCCTTCCTGTGGGCGATGACCGGATTCTGGGGATATGAGACGTCTGCGGCCGGCGCCGCCAACGCCATTCGCGGCTACCACATGTCCAGCAGTATCGGTGTGGGTCTTCTCTTCATCGGTGGCGCGATCGCAATCGCCCTGTGCAAACTCAACAAAAAACTCACGCTTCAGATGGCGGACGAACTTACCGAGCGGCGCCAAAAATACGCCTCGGCAAACACCTGATACGATATGTCGAAGCGCTCTTGTATTTCCTCGCTGCGGTGGCTGATGACATCACTGCTGTTTGTCGCGGCTCAATTTTCGCTGGGCGCGGCTCCGCGCAACCTTTTCACCGAACAACTCGGTAAAACCAAAACCGAGATCAACGCCAAGGTCGACGCCGCTTGGCAGCAGCTTTTCTACGGCAACGACGACAACCAGCGCGTCATGTATCCAGTCGCTGGTGACATGGCCTACATCGCCGATATCGCGAGCTCCGATGTCCGCAGCGAAGGCATGTCCTACGGCATGATGATCGCGGTCCAGCTCGACAAACGCGCCGAGTTCGACCGCGTCTGGCAATGGGCCAAAATGCACATGGTCCACGCAGATGGTTCGCGTCGTGGTTACTTTGCCTGGCAGTGCCGCTACGACGGCACGCAAATTGATCCCGGTTCCGCCAGTGACGGTGAGGAGTGGTTCGCCATGGCTCTTCTCTTTGCGTCGCACCGCTGGCCCAAAGGCGAGGGCATCTTCAACTACGCCGCCGAAGCCCAAGCCCTGCTCGATGCGATGCGCAACAACAACCGTGGCGACGGCCTCACCGCTATCTTCGACCCGACGCATCACCAAGCTGTTTTTGCACCAACCAAGGAAGCCGCGCTCTTCACCGATCCGTCGTATCACCTTCCTGCGTTCTACGAACTCTGGGCGCGTTGGGATCGAACCGAAGACGGCCGTAATTTCTGGACCGAATGCGCGAAAGAGAGTCGCGCCTTTTTTCACCGCGCTGCGCACCCGAAAACCGGCCTCATGCCCGAGTACGCCGAGTTCGAGGGCGCACCGCGACCGGGCAACAAAAGCGATTTTCGCTATGATGCCTGGCGCACCATCGCCAACGTTGCTGTCGATCACGCCTGGTTCGGTCGTGACCCGTGGCAGGTTGAGCAAGCCAACCGCGTGCTCACTTTTTTGAACCAGCAAGGACCGACCTGCCCGAATCAATTCACCTTGGACGGCAAACCGCTCTCTAAAAATCCATCAGCCGGCCTCTTCGCGATGGCCGCAGTCGGTGCACTGGCGGCCGACAAAGAAATAGGCCACCCTTTCGTGCAACGTCTCTGGGACATGCCGGTGCCTTCGGGCAAATACCGTTACTACGACGGCATGCTCTACTTCCTGGCGCTGCTCCAAGTGAGCGGACGGTTCGAAATCATCGAGCCCTGAAACTTTCCGGTGGCCCAAAGTAACTCGGCCGCAAACCGCCGCAGTCGATCACCAACCGTTGCAACACCACCGCAGGATCGATCATCCAGAATTTTAGCACGTGCGCACCCGGACCGACCACTTTGTGAGCCGTTGTTATTTTGCGCACAGCATCCGAAACCATTCGCTCCCATCCAAGTTTACCTTCGCCTGCTTCGCTGCTAATCTCAATCACCTGAGGCGTGGCATCATCGAAAGAGACCGCAAAACGCAATCCTCGACCAGGCGTGAACGGCACGGTGGGCGAAAGGTCAACCTCCAGCGTGACGTCGCCACCCGCAGCAAGAACCACGTCGTATTCAAGTCGTGGACTTTGCGGCAGCAGCGGTTGACTCGGCGCGGTCACAGGGGAAACCGTCACGCCACCTGCGGTTCGACCAAGCCCGTTCATGCTCACCCACTCAATACCGGGTACAACAACGGCGCGTTGGTAGTGACAAGCTTCGATCGCAACAACCCCGTCATCTTCAGCGAAACTATTGATTGGTACAACCGATATCCGGCGATCCAAGGGCACCTGAACGGAGATTTTTTGACCCGCTCCGGAAATCGTGATTGCCGCCTTCGACGTGTCAGCAGGAGCCGCAGCCCAATCCACGCTCACCAGCAGCTTAGTTTCCTGATCCACGCGCCCTTCGGCAGGCTGCACGCGCACCCACGGCACATCACTGCGTGCCGAAAAGTCAAACGAGGTGC
>JAYTWC010000240.1:0-3002 GCA_043743635.1 Verrucomicrobiota bacterium
TGCACGGCCGCAGGCGGCTTGCCAGCAACCGAAGCAGCGGCGACATCGCGTTCGGCGGCCACGGCGGCCTCCGGCACTTCCTGACGCGCGACGTAGAGAGGGCTGGCAGCGGCGATCTGAAGGCACAGGTCCTTGCAGAAAGCGCGGAAGTCATCGTTGCGGGCAACGAAGTCCGTTTCGCAGTTCACTTCGAGCAACACACCGACTTTACCGCCGATGTGAATGTAGCTCTCAATGAGGCCCTCTTTCGTGGCGCGGCTGGCGAGCTTGTCGACCTTGCCGCCTGATTTTTTGCGGAGGATCGTGATCGCTTCCTCGAGGTTACCCTTGGATTCGGTTAGGGCTTTCTGGCAGTCGAGCAAACCGGCACCGGTTTTCTCGCGCAGTTCCTTAACCATCTGTGATGTGACAGGATTGCTCATATCGAAATTTCCGTGAGGGACTTATTCCTTGGGAGCGGCGACCTTCTTGCGGATAGCCGGCTTCTTTTTGGCGATAGCAGGTGTCTCGACATCGCCCTCGACGAGGGGAACCACGTCGGCGGGGAGTTCGACCTTGGAGAGGTCGATCTCGGTGACACCGGCGGCGGCGGCGACTGCGGCGCTGGCGGCTTTTAAGTCGGCCTGACCGCGGCTGGTGCGGCGGGTTTCGCGCTGGGCGAGGCCGCTTTGCACGGCGAGTACGATCGTCTCGACGATGATGCGGATCGATTTGACGGCGTCGTCGTTGCCCGGAATCGGGTGGGAGAGCTTGGTTGGGTCGGAGTTTGTATCAACAAGTCCGATACAAGGAATGGCGCAACGTGCAGCCTCGGCGACGGCGATGGCCTCGTGGCTGGCATCGATGACGAACATGGCGCTGGGCAGTTCGCCCATTTCGACGATGCCGCTGAAATTACGCTGCATGCGGCCCATCTCGCGCTTCATGGCAGCTTCTTCCTTGGAGGAGAATTTTGCCATCTCGCCGGAGGTTTCCATCTGCTGGTACTTCTTAAATTTGGCGATGGACTTTTTGACGGTCGCGAAATTGGTGAGCGTGCCACCTAGCCAGCGGTCAACGCAGTAAGGCATGGCGGTGGAAGTCGCGGCCTCGCGGATGATTTCTTTCGCTTGGCGCTTGGTGCCGACGAAGAGCACATTGCCGCCGTTGGCGACGGTGTCTTCAATGAAAGTGTAGGCCTTGGCGAGTAGTTCGTGCGTCTTGCCGAGATCGATGATGGTGATGCCCTGACGGTGATCGAAGACGTAAGGCTTCGAACGTGGGTTCCAACGTTTAGTCTGATGCCCGAAATGCACGCCGGCATCGAGCAGGTCTTTTGCTGTGATGTTCATGAGATGATCTATGTTTCTCGAAACACAGGTCGGCCGAAGGGCCGCCTTGCGATCGTGAGGATTGAGTTATGGATTAAGGTTAAACGAACAGAGCGGTCCAAAACAGAGAGCGTGACGTAGGCTGGCAAGCGTGAATTCGGGATTTTGTTAAAAAGGGCGTTGACAGAGAAAATGGTGAGACCAAGGTCTGCCTTCCCTTTTGTTGCAGGGTGGAGCAGCCTGGTAGCTCGTCAGGCTCATAACCTGAAGGTCGTTGGTTCAAATCCAACCCCTGCACCCAATTTTGGCCCTTAAACGCAAGTTTAAGGGCCTTTTTGTTGAGTGAGTTACGCGTTTTTTCGGAAAAAGAACTGCCCGTGTGCTATTCCAAGCGACCTCAGGCGACTTGTTGCAACATCACTCCAACTTTCGGACCTACCTATTTCGAGCCTATTTTTTGGCAATTTTCCCATATCCCGGCAGGCTGTAACACCTCAGCCGCAGCTCTTGATCACCAATGAAAAAGGCCACCTTTTTCAAGGTGGCCTCGGTGGGGAGCAGGTTGGATTTTCACGCGGCGGGAGCGAAACTCGAATTTCGCCTCCGAAACGGCTCGTTCAGCGCTCCCTCCATGCCGTTTTGGGCGAGGTTGAGGATCTCCTTGAGTCGATAGCGCCAGGTTCCGGGGACGATCTCCACGGGGTGAAGAACGGCGTCTTTGGTCATGCGCCAAATCGTTGCCCGGCTCACGCTCAGGATCTCCGCCGCCCGCTTTTGGGTGATAAGGAGGTGTTCGTCCGCAGTGGTGCTGGGTTCGCGTATCGAGTCAGGCCTGCCTTCAAGGAGCCGTTGAAGTGCACCGCGCTCTACGGGCGATATGGTCTGATCCGACGAAAGCACAGTTTGGAAGATAGCACGGCTAGTGTCGTTCATGGCGGCAACCTCAGGCGGTGAGTTCGATGAGCGAGCCGTGCTCAGCTTCGGCACGGTGTTGGGCGTCGAACGCGACCAGTGCCGTAGTCCAGTCGCAGAAGAGATTGTGACGGTGCGGAACGCGCAGGCCGTTCTCCGTCGGCTCGACCTTCCATTTCACTGAGCCGATGACGCGCCGTTCGTTGCGGTCGAAAAGCGCAATCTCCCCGGCTTCGCAGCCGGGAGTCTGCTTGAGGAAGAATTCGACGGCGTCTTCAATTTTGTCGGCCGATGCCGTGGAGACGAATACTCCGGGCGCATACTCGACGAGGATTTGAAAGCGGCCGGCACCGGGAGTGCCGCCCGCGAGGATCGGGTTGGCTTCGAGAGGTTGATGATTGTTCATCGGAATAGTTTTCACGCGGTCCATTCCGCTTTCACCGCTCGCTCCGCTCAACGGAGCGGACCCTCCGAGAATGGTGTAAGGCGACTACCGCGAAAGCGGTAGGCCTCGCGGCCCCCATCTACCGAACCAGCGGCTCCGGCCATGCGGCGGCCGAGGGGCACCACCGAGAGGCGAATTCGCTCCGAGCCTCGGCTTTCAGCTCCGCGAGCCGTGCTGAACGGACGTGATCGTCCCCGAGTTCTTTTTTGGCGGCTTCGACCGAATCGGCCTCAGCCAGGATCGCTACGCCGGGTCGATCCTGGCGGAAGTAGATTTCGCGGATAACGCCACTCTTGTAGAGCTTCCATCCGTGGCGGGCTTCATTCACCATGTGC
>JAYTWC010000241.1:0-7506 GCA_043743635.1 Verrucomicrobiota bacterium
GTTTTCCTAAAAGCCCCCGCCGAGAAAATCCTCGCCGATTACAAAGGCCTCGGACTCGACGAACACAAAGGCGTGCGCGGGCTCAACCGCGAGGTCTACGGACGCATGGACCTAACCGTTGGTTCTAAAATGGACAAATCTGGAAGCGACACTGCGCCCGCTGCCGTTGCCGAACCAGTCGCTACCAATGTTGATGCCGGTCCCCGCAACCCCTCCACCTTCACTGCCCCACGCACCTCAGGCGGCCGTCTGCCTTTTGATCGCGACCTCATGCTCAAAGGCGGCATTCTCGTTGCGATCCTCGCCGTTGTCATCCTCCTGCTCGTGCTCGTCCTGGGCCGCAACGAAAAACACACGGTCGCCACGCCAACCGCCGCCGCGAACACCGACATCACCTGGGCCAAACCGCAACCCGGCGAACCTGTCCTCACCCTCGTCTCACTCAACTCAGTCAAGGTCAAGGTCACCACGATCAATGATAACCAAACCATTTACGAAGGTACAATCCCGCGTGGCGACCACCGTGACGTCCCGCGTCGCGGCCGCCTGAAGATCACCGCCGATCCCTACCAGAACCTGGAATTCGAGATCGCCGGCAAACGTTATCCCCCCGCCGGTCAGGCCTCCGAAATCTTCGCACCCTGAGTGGTGAAAACCGTTTCCCTCTCCAAGCCGCGTCATTCCAGACGCGGCTTTTCTCTGCCGACAAAGCAGACTCAACCCATTCTTCTTTGCGTCTTAGCACCGCTGCGCGAAACCGAACCAACGTCCATACGCCAATTCGACTCCCGGTGCAACCTATCCACTCGCCATCGCCTTCAACGCAACGCCACCGGTGGTCCGAGCACTTCGCGCAGGATGATCGCCCGGCGCACCGCCGTCGGATTTCGAAGATCAGCCAGAGGACTTCCCAGAACCGACGTCCCTGAAGCCGACATCGCCTTCGCCGTCTTCTCGGCAAACGCCTCTGCCGGGCGCTCAATTTCACGGCGCTGCCGCTGCAACTCGAGCAACTTCGCCGCGAGCTGCTGCTGTCGCTCCAGCATTGCCTGATCTGCCACAACCAGCGCTTCATCCGCGGTCGGCGTATCGTTGTAAGCATCCGCTTTGGGCTGTTCCACCGGCAAAGGTGGCGGTGCCGGTAGCCTCGGCGCTTGAGCTGTTTGTGGCTGCATCTGCGGACGAGTCGAACCACCAACCCGCTCCAAAATCTTACGACGAATCTCTTCTTGAATACGCCGCGTACGCTCAAAATCGTCAGACATCGCCTCGCGGGGATCCGGCGTCGAAAGCACTTCTTTGATTTCCTGTTCCTCTTTGGCCTTCTTGCGCTGGGCGAGCCAATAGGCGATGGCTCCGCCCACAAGAATTATCAACCGGAAATGATCAAGCACCCATTCCATGCGAGAGCGATTTTGGTGTATTTAGATTTCGGATACCAGGTCCGGACGTTTTACTTCTTGCCGTCGGGGTTCGCAATCGAGGAACGCATCGAGGTGTCGGACTGAATGTTTTCCATCTTGTAGTAATCCATCACACCCAGACGTCCGCTGCGGAAAGCCTCGGCCATCGCGAGCGGCACCTGTGCCTGCGCTTCGACGACCTTCGCCTGCATCTCTTGCACACGGGCTTTCATTTCCTGCTCGAGCGCCACAGCGGCGGCGCGACGGATTTCCGCCTGCGCCTGAGCGATGGATTTATTGGCCTGAGCCTGTGCTTCCTGAAGTTTCGCGCCCACGTTTTCGCCCACGTCCACGTCGGCAATGTCGATTGAAAGAATCTCAAA
Organism: Verrucomicrobiota bacterium; assembly: GCA_043743635.1. GTDB lineage: Bacteria > Verrucomicrobiota > Verrucomicrobiia > Opitutales > Opitutaceae > JADKHC01. The sequence continues at coordinate 1,787 of JAYTWC010000241.1, forward strand.
AGCCGAACCAACATCCAGGCCGCGCTTAAGCACCGTCTTGGAAATACTGTCCGGCGATTCCAAAACCACCTTGTAGGTTTCAGCCGAGCCGATGGTCGTCACGATACCTTCGCCCACACGGGCGATGATCGTCTCTTCTTTTGCACCACCAACAAAACGATCCAAATGCGTGCGCACCGTCACCCGCGCTTTCACTTTCACTTGAATGCCGTCCTTCGCCACGCCATCGATCGTCGTACGACCGCTTTCGGGATTCGGGCAATCAATCACCTTCGGGTCAACCGAAGTACGCACGGCCTCGACGACCGATTTGCCCGAACCTTTTGTCGCAAGGTCGATCGCACACGCGCGATCCCAGGGCAAATTGATGCCGGCCTTTTGAGCCGCGATCAAAGCTTGCACCGTCGGCACCACGTTACCGCCCGCTTGAAAATGCGACGCGATCTGGTCGGCAGACACATCGATGCCCGCACGCACGGCCGTGATACGCGCGTCGACGATCAAACTGTAAGGAATGCTCGCGAGCTTAAGCGCCACGAGTTTCGACATCGGCACCGCCGCGCCGTTGAAAAGCGCTTTCACCCACGCGCCAACGAGACTGAAAATGACGGCAGCAATAACCAGTACAACGATGCCAGCCAGCACCGCTAGAATGAGATAGATATTCATGAAGTTTCTTTGATTTGGGTTACGATAAGACGAAAAGTATCCACCTCCACAACGCGCAAATGCGCGCCCGAGGCCACCAGGCCCGACTGACACGACGCTTCGTAGCGCCGCCCTTCCAGTTCCACATAGCCGGTCGGTGCCAGCGTCGTCACCGCGATCACTTCGCGCCCGACCACCGCAGCACGGTCCGCCACTTCAGGCTGACTCCGACTGGAAACAGTTTCGGTCATGGAAAATTTCTTCGCGAGACGCGACTTGGGCAAAATAACAAACTCAAGGTACAGCGTTACCGCACCAATCGCCAGCGCCACGCCGGACGCAATTGCACCGCCCGCACCACCGAGTTTCACAAACGCCGCGATCACGCCACCGAGCAAACAAAAACCGCCAATGATCCCGAGAATCGCGCCTGGCACGAGAATCTCGATTGCCACCAACAACATGCCAGCAGCAAAAAATGTGACCACCAGCATCATGATTTCTTCTCCTCCACGATCAGGTTAAAGCCCGTCCGCCGCACCACGCGAATCGCCGTACCTGCTTCGACAAAGCCGACCTCCAGCCGCGCCTCATAACGACGCCCGTCGATCTCGATCTGGCCACTTGGAAACAAGCTCGTGGCCGCCACGCCTTCGCGGCCGACCAGCGCTTCCTGTTCATTTAAAACCTCCGTCGTCACACCGGCGCCCGCGACCGCACCTCCCACCGCCAGTCGCTGCCAGATCCAGCCATGCGGCAGGAAGCGCGCGAGCAGCGCCAGCAGACCGATCGAAATGGCGAAGCCAATCACGAGATTTTTCAACGGCTCCATCAGCACGTCGCCCGTCCACGTTACCGATATAGGTTGATTCGGCCAGATATCCGCCATCGCCCACACGAGCGAACCCACCATCATCAACAGGCCAATCACGCCGAGCACGCCCGCCGTATGGAAAAACGCCAGCTCCAGCGCGACCAACACCACGCCAATCGCAAAGACCAAAATCGGCTCATGCCCCGAAAGCCCGGCGGCGTAACTGCTCAAAAACACGATCGCCAGCAGCACGATTCCGGTCACGCCAAAGATTCCAAAGCCCGGCGTTTTGAATTCGATGTACAACGCCAGCAGCCCGAGCCCGAGCAGGATCGGCGTGATCTTGCTCAAGATTTGTGCGAACCGCTCCGACCACGTAATCTCGAAGGTGCGCTTCACGTAATTGCCCGCGCCGTACTTCTTCGTTAGCAACTCATCGATGTCCTTCGCGATGCCCGCCGCCAGAAGCGCCTGCGGTGGTTCGCCATAGGTTTTTGAGGCCTCGGTCGCAGTGAGCGAGAGGAGCTCGCCTCCTTTTTCTCGAAGTACCTTATCACCAATTTTGAGCTCAAAATTCTTATCAATCATTGCAGAAATCACCTGACCACGAAATCCCTTGCCCTCAGAAACGGCGCGAACACTCACGCGCAAAAAGCTGCTCATTTTATCCTTCATCGTTTCCGGAATATCCTGACCGTTACCCTGAACCGGTGCAGCAGCTCCAATTTTTCCAAGCGGCGTAAACCATATTTCTTCGGTCGCTGAGGCAATAAAGGCTCCAGCAGAAATCGCCTTCTCATCCACAAAGGTGATCGTTGTGCCATGGAACTTGATGAGGTCTTCCATCATATCCAATGCGACATTCGCTCCACCACCCAGCGTATCCATATCCAGCACCACCACGTCCACACCTTCCTTCAATCCGCGCCGCAATATATAATGCACCGGTTCCGAGATTTCATCCAGCACCGGAATTACGATCACCGTCACCTTTTTCGTCGGCGACACGAGAACCGCCGCCGGGTTCGGTGCTGACGCCACTTGGTCCGCGACCGTGGCGACACAAGCCGCCTGCGCCAGCATGAGAAACACGAGAACCTTGATGAACGTACGAAGCATCAGGCTGAAACGCTTAGCTGTTCAAAGCCCGGATGCAAGCACCCCGCCACGCCGGACCGTTACAAATCGACGCAGCGTTTCCACGGCCATCCCGCCAGTTCAACCCCAATTACCACATTTCATCGCGAAAAACATTTTGCATGCCGCCGGTTTCACCCGTTAACACCTGAAGCATATGGAAACAGTCCCGTATCTCGGCACCAACGTTCACCGCTGGGAGGTCGGCAGCTCAGTATTTCTTGCCTCGCCCGAGCGCGGCGCACGCCTCATGCACTGGCACGTCACCCACGGCGACGGTTCCCTCCGCGAGGTGATCCACTGGCCAGAACTAAAATCGACCGACGAATTCGTCCGCGCTCGCGGCGGCAACCCCATTCTCTTTCCCTTCGCCGGCCGCTGCTTTGACGAGGGCGAAATGCTCTTCTGGCGCGACGCCGCCGGCACCCGCCGCCCGATGCCGATGCACGGTCTCGCCCGCCAGGGCACCTTCAAAACCACCCGCATCGACCCACGCGGATTTGCCGCCCAATTTGTCCCCAACGCCGAGGCACAGGCTGCGTTTCCCTACGACTACGAATTCACCGTCACCTACCGCTTCGAACCGCTCGGCCTCGCCTGCGAATTCACGCTGCGCAACCTCGGCCAACAACCCATCCCCTGGTGCGCCGGTCATCATTTCTATTTCGCCGTGCCGTGGCGCGACGGATTGAAGCGCAGCGACTACGCCATCCGCATTCCGTCAACCAAAACCCTTCGTCAGGACCAGGGCAACGGCCAGCTTATCACTGGGCCTGCGCTTCACCTGCAGGAATCACTGGAAAGCCGTACGCTGATCGACACGTTTCACACCGGCTTAAAGAACAACACCGTTATCTTCGGACCCAAGTCGATCCCCGGCGAAGTTGCCGTGAAACTCGGTACCGCCAAAGTCCCGCCAGCCGACGCCGTCTTCATCACCTGGGCCGCCGACGACAATGTCCCATATTATTGCGTCGAGCCTTGGATGGGCCCCGCCAATGCTCCCGCTCATAAGATCGGCCTCCACTGGGTCCCACCCGGACAGACCCAAAATTTCGTCGTCGAGGTCCAAATAAAATAACGGTGTTATTGCGCGCCCAGAATTGATGATGTTCCTTATTGTCGCCTTCCCGATGACACTTCGCTTCACCGCCGCCCTCTCACTCCTACCATGATTCCTTTTCCCCCTCTCTTCGCCTTCATCGAAGGCATCGGCGGCCCCGAATTAATGATGATCATGTTCATCATCCTGCTGCTGTTTGGTGGCCAGAAGTTACCCGAACTTGCCCGCGGCCTCGGCAAATCGGTACGCGAATTCAAAAAAGCCACCGCCGGCGTCGAGGAAGAAATCAAAAAGGCCATGGAGGCCACTCCGGAGCCGCCAAAGCCGCGCCTGGAAAACAAATCTGTCGCCCCTGCCACGCCCATCACCGAACAAAAAGGCCCGCCCTTGACTCCGCCCACGCCGGATAAATAGGCCTCAACCGAACCATCGCGCGGAGGTCAACGTGATTGACGAAGAACCCATCCGCATCCCGATCACCAGCGAACTGGACCTGCACACCTTCGCTCCGCACGAGACGAACCAACTGCTTGAGGCCTACTTCGAAGCCTGCCGTGAAAAAGGACTGCACACCGTGCGCGTCATCCACGGCAAGGGAACCGGCGCCCAGAAGCAAACGGTGCATGCCTTCCTCCGCCGCTCCCCGCTCGTGACCGGATTCCGCCAGGGCGACGAAACCACCGGTAGTTGGGGTGCCACAATCGTGACCCTGCGCCCCTGACCAGAAACGCAACCGAGTCGCCCAAGCCGGAGTTGCATTGCCGCAAAAACACAACCAACCTCCAGCTGCATGAAACCCTACCTCACTTACGGCGCCTTCATCGCCATCGGCAACGCGGTCATCACCCTCGTGCTTTTTCTCGCCGGTTTTCACTCTGAACCCGAACGACTCCAAACCGCCCAAATCGTTTCGGGCGTGGCCGGTCTCGCCATCGGCATCAGCCTGCTCGTGATCGGTGTGCGCGCCAAACGAGCGCAGGTTCCGGTCACCGAAGAATTCTCCTACGGAAAAGCTCTCGGCACCGCCGTCATGATCTCGCTCTTCGCAACTCTCTTCTCGGCCACCTTCCAGTTCATCTACGCGAGTTTCATCAACTCGAATTTTGCTGAAGTCGCCTATCAGGCCCAAGTCGCCTCCATGCAGGCCAAAGGCGTTTCGTCCGCCGCCATCGAAAAATCAGAAGGCCTCATGCGCATGATGCTCAAGCCCGCCGTGCAAGCCGGCTTTGCTTTCGTCGGCGGCATGTTCGCCAACGTCATCATTTCCCTCATCGCCGCCGCCATCCTTCGCCGCCGCGCCACCGAGCAACTGCTATCCGCATAAGCTCGATTGGGAGATTTTGAAACGCATCCGTCTCGCTCCGTGCGCGACGGATTTTTTGTGCCCGGAACAGAACCGCCGCCGCTCTGACGCATTGCAACTGCACTGCCTTTCCCGGTCGCCCGCGCAGCGTCAAAGCATGGTGAAAATACCACGCCCATCGCCACTTGCCTCGACTCTGTGTTTTATCAGGAGCACGTTCGCGCCAGCCCTCAATCACTATGAATCCTCTCAATTACGCGTATTTGGTGGCCTATATTCTTATCTATTTCGGAGTTGTCGGTGGCATTTGGATCTGGCGGGTGAAACGGCGTAATGAACGCACGCCCGTCGTCGAAAAACTCCTCCGCACCGCCGGCGAAGACCAGCGCCGCAAACTCTCCGCCTTCGATGACGTTCTCTTACTTCATCTCACCGGCACCGCTCTCATTCCGCTCCTGTTCCTCGTGGTCGGCCTCTGGATCACCAGCGCCATTCCCTCGCCGTTCAACGTGCTCGCTCAAATCGTCCTGATCTTATGTTTGGGCGTCGTCCTCTATTTTGCCGCGCGCTGGCTCATGAAGATTCTCGAGGAGCGTTACGAACTCCGCATCGGCTATTTCGGCGAACGCGAGGTCGGCGAGATCCTCGAATCTCTAAAATTAAAAGGCTTCCAAGTTTTCCACAACGTCCCCGCGAGCGAGGCCCAGCCGATCTTCCATCTTGATCACGTCATCGTCGGCTCCACCGGCATTTTC
>JAYTWC010000242.1:0-10944 GCA_043743635.1 Verrucomicrobiota bacterium
GCGCGCCAGCATCGCCTCCGAAAACCCCGAGCGCTTTAATAGTTCTGGCAAGCGGGTCGGTACATCGCGCAACGCCATCGCGGCTGCAGCGCGTGCCATCGTGTAATCATTGGTACGGGCCGCCATGACTGTTTCATCCGGATACCGCGGCACATCCACGAACCCCGCCACCGAGCCGCCGTCTTTATTGGGTGGATACGGCAAAAAGTTCGTTTCCACCTCGGGCATCTGCGCAACAACTTCCAAATTGGGCCGACTAAAAAACCCGCCAAAGCCCTGCGCCCGCACCTGCCGGACAGAAAGCACCTTCGCGTTTTCACCAAGACGTTCGCGAATTGTCTCCACCGCCTCCTCGGCGGAGCGTACCACAAATTTATAGGTGGCACCAGGTTGTAGCGCGGATGATTGAGAATGGGTAGGCATGGCAAAATCAGGCAGCTTTAGCGGTTTCCACACGGTTTAGATTTACTGGAAGCGCAATAAAACCGGCATTTTCGATCTCGATCGACGACGGCAATTCCTGGAATGCCAGCACCACGAGACGCGGAAGCGACGGCTCGAAGAAACGCTTGAGCGCAAGCCGGAGTTCAGTCGACACAACGATCGCCGCTGGCAACCCTTGCTGCACGAGCTCAGCGGTGCGCTGATTAAGTTCGTTAAGAATATGATGACCGGTGGCCGGATCGAGCCCCAGACCGATCTCGCTCGCCGAGCGATGAATCTTGCTGGTGAGAATCTGCTCTAGTCGTGGATCAAGCGTGAGCGCCTTGATGACACCGATCCTGCATTCGTATTCAGGAACAAAATACATGCCAAGACGGCGGCGGACGAGTTCGCTGAGATCGTCCGGGTTTTTCGTCACCGAGGCGAAGTCGCCGATGCACTCCAGAATGAGCGGCAGATTGATGATCGAAATGTTTTCGCGCAGCAGGTTCTGCAACACGCGTTGAATAATGCCGAGGTTGACCAAGTCGGGCAGCAGTTCGGCCACGAGCGCCGGGTTGTGCTCCTTGGCATGATCGATCAGCGCCTGTACATCCTGGCGGCCTAGGAGCAAATGCGCGATCGATTTTAGCGTCTCAGAAAGATGCGTGATCATGACCGACGATGGGTCGACCACGGTGTAACCGTTAAGCTCAGCGGTCTTCTTTTCCGCCTCGTCGATCCAGGTCGCTTCAAGATTGAAGACCGGTTCGCGCGTCGGCACTCCGCGCAGACGCACCGTGCTGCCGGACACATTCATGGCCATCCAACGGCCGGCAAGAACGCTACCACGCGCCACAGCCTTGCCACGGAGAAGGAAGCGATAATCGTTTGGCTCAAGCTCAAGGTTATCGCGCACCGAAACCGGCGGCACCAGAATGCCCTTTTCCTTTGCCAGCGTGCGGCGCACACCGGTCACCCGTGAGAGAAGATCGCCACCCTTCGCCGCATCGGCGAGCGGGAGCAAACCATAACCAATCTCAATCGCGAAGACGTCGAGCTCGATGAGCTTGCGCAGATCATCCATGCCCGTCGGGCCATGTTTGGCGGCTGCTCCAGCCTCTTTTCCTCCAGGCGCTGCAACACCCGGCTTTCCGCCCTTGGCAAGAACAGCCGGAACCGCACCTTCGAGTGCCTCAGCGGGAGACTGTTTTTTGATAACCCAGGCGACATAACAAACAGTTCCGCCCAAAAGGAAAAATGGAAAGATCGGCATTCCGGGCATCAAGCCAAACGTGGTAATCATGCCGCCGGCGATTGCGATCGCCCGCGGATATTTCACGAACTGGCGGCCAATTTGAACACCGAGATTCGTGTTCTCAGACGCGCGAGTAACAAGAATACCTGCCGCCACCGACACGATGAGCGCAGGAATCTGCGCCACAAGGCCGTCACCGATGGAGAGCAGGGTAAATTTTTGCAACGACTCGGCGAGCGACAGATCCATTTGAAACACACCAATCGCAAAACCGCCAATAACGTTGACCAAAGTGATCAAAATGCCCGCCACCGCATCGCCGCGCACGAACTTCGAGGCGCCATCCATTGCACCGTAAAAATCCGCCTCCTTCTGAATTTTCAACCGGCGGGCGGTCGCGGAAGCCTCGTCAATAATGCCGGCGTTGAGTTCGGCATCGATGGCCATCTGCTTACCGGGCATCGCATCGAGGGTGAAACGCGCGCTCACCTCGGCGATGCGGCCGGCGCCCTTGGTGATGACGACGAAATTGATCAACACGAGAATCAAGAACACCACGAAACCGACAATGTAGTTACCTTGAATGACGAAGTGGCCGAACGACTCGATAATGTTGCCCGCATGCCCTTTCGTGAGAATCAGCCGGGTCGAACAAATATTAAGCGCCAAACGATAGAGTGTCAGTCCTAGCAAAATCGTGGGAAAACCCGTAAACTCTGGCGGCTCTTTCACATAGACAATCAAAAGCATAACCATCAGCGACATACCAATGCTGAGCGCCAGCAACATATCGAGCAGGAACGGCGGCACCGGCACGATCAGCAGCATCACGGTGCCAAAAAGGGCGCCGGTGAAAATCAGGTCGGCCCGTTTCATCAAACTGTTGATCATCGCCGGTCGTTCGGACGTGGCAACGGTGGCTGGTGCGGTGGCGGTGGCAGCGGGCATGGTTGAAGAATTGAACGCGAAAATTTAGGGCGATTAACTGGCTGCGGCTTCTACTTCGGCGCGGCGCGATTTTAGGCGGTAGAAATAGTAACGATGGGTCCGGTACACGAAGGCCAGAATCTCCGCCACCGCTTGGTAGAGCTCGGAAGGGATCGGTTCGTCCACCCGGCCGAACGCGTAAAGCATGCGAGCCACAGGTTTATTTTCGACCATCGGCACGCTATTTTCGGCTGCGATTTCCTTGATGCGCCGGGCAAAACTGTTTTCGCCCTTCGCCAGCACGACCGGCGCCTTGTCGAGCCCACGTTCATATTTCAGCGCAACCGCATAGTGGGTCGGATTGGTTATGACGACGTCAGCGGTGGCGACTTTGGCCAGCATTTGTTTTTGCAGAAGTCGCCGAGCCATGCGACGTAACGCCCCCTTCACCATCGCATCACCTTCGGACTGCTTGTTCTCCTCCTTCACCTCTTCACGCGTCATCATCAGATCGCGTTTGTTTTTGAAGAACTCGTACCAGTAACTAATCGCTGCAATGACACCGAGGGCCAAAATCAAACGCGATAAAAACGCCATCGTGGCGCGACTGAGGAACTGTCCAAGGTACGCGGCTTCAACGGGAGCCGAAAAAATCGGGTCGTTGAACAAATTGCGCGCCGCCACCCAGAGCACCATTCCAATGCAGATTAACTTGAGCAAATCCACTCCGGCGCGAACGAGCACCGCCTTGTTGAAATGATTCGAGAGCCCAGCCGCAGGATTCAGCTTTTCGATATGAAACCCAAGCACCTCCGGCGTAAAATGAAACCCGCTCTGGATGCCTCCCGAGATTAACGAGGCAAGCACGGACGCACCCATGATCGGAACCAAAACCTTCGCAATCACGATGAGTATATCGGCAATTTGTGAGGGCATCGCATTCGAGGCGATATGGATGGAGCCGATTTGAGAAAATATATTCACCGCGAGCGCACCGACATCATGCGCAGCCGACCCTAAGGTGAGCGAAAGCGCTCCCAACGTCGCCGCGAGCATCATCACCACTGCAACTTCCGGGGCCTTCGGGAACTGCCCTTTGTCCAAAGCATCCGACATGTGTTTGCCGGTCGGTTGCTCAGTTTTCGAATCTTGGTCGGTGTCTGACATGCGATGTTGGGCGCACAAGATGCAAAGCCGATGCCAGCGACCGCTAAACCACCCTTAGCATCTGACAAGAAGTGATTTAAAAAAGTAATTTCACCCGCCACTTCAAATCGACTCCCGATATCCGTCTAGGGCCATCACCCTGGGGCAATTTTTGCCGGAGCCGTACGGCCATTTTCATCGAGCTTAACCACCTCATCAAATGCCTTAACCCTGCGCGCCGTCAGCCATCCGTTCGTCGATTTCTTCGTTCGAAAACACGGCTTGCACGTCATCGTTTTCATCGAGCACTTCATGCAGTTTTGCCAGCAACTGCACTACACCGAAATCGGCAACGGGAACCGTGTTGTTGGGAATGTACGCGATTTCTGACGAATCCGGTTTGATGCCCGCGTGCTCAATCGCGTGGGCGACCTTGTCAAAAGCATGCACGTCACAACGCACTTCGTAACCTTCCTCGGTCGTAATAACGTCGTCGGCTCCAGCTTCGAGCGCGATCTCCATCAATTTTTCCTCAGTCGTTTTCTCTTTGGCGATAAAGAATTGACCGGCATGTAAAAACTGAAACGAAACGGCTCCCGTGCTCGCGAGATTCCCGCCGCCACGCGTGAACGCCGAACGCACATCCTGCGCGGTACGCTGCTTGTTGTCGGTCGTGACTTTGACGATCATGCCGACACCACCAGGACCGTAGCCTTCGTAAGTGATTTCTTCAAAAACCACGCCAGGCAGCTCGCCTGTCCCCTTCTTTATCGCGCGATCAACGTTATCGACCGGCATGTTGGCCTCGCGGGCTTTTAGCAGCAACGTCCGCAGACGCGCGTTACCATCCGGGTCACCACCACCCGCCTTGGCCGCGAACGTTATATCGCGGGACAAGCGGGAAAAGACTTTGCCCCGACGCGAGTCGGTGACGGCCTTGAGGCGTTTAACTTTGGACCACTTGTTATGGCCGGCCATGTTGTTTGGTTGGTGATAAGTGGTAAGTGTTAAGAGCGTAAGCTTTCTGAAGCCATGCCTTTGGGCTCGGTGTTTTACTTACAACTTATCACTTAAACCTTATCACTTCTTCTTCGGCGTCACATTCTTTATGCCACGACCGCTGGCGGCGGCAACGGCCACGACCGGATCTTTCTCTTTCTGACGGTTAATGTAGAGCTGCTGGCCGATGGTGAAGAGACCGTTGACCGTCGAGTAGAGCGAGAGCGCGCAGGAAAAACTATAGCACATGACCACATAGATGAGCGGCATCCACTTCATCATTTGCGACATCATCTTCGCCTGATCGGTATCCATGTTCGGCTGAGGCACGAGCTTGGTCTGCACAATCATGGTAACGCCGAGGATTAGCGGTAGGATGTTGATCGGAAAACCTGCAATATGTGCAATGGTGTCCGGGCCGGCGAGATTATGCACCCAGAGGAATTCACCAAAACGCAATTCCGACGCGCTCTGGAGCATGCTGAAAAAGCCGAAGAAAAACGGCAGCGGAATCATCATCGGCAAACAACTGCCAAGTGGGTTAACTTTGTTCTCCTTGAAGAGAGCCATGTTAGCCTCCTGCAACTTCCGAGGGTTGTCTTTATACTTTTCCTTGATCGCTGCCATCTGCGGCTGAAGCTTTTGCATGCGCTTGGCGCTGCGAGCGGCCGAGAGTGAAAGCGGGAGCGAAGCAATCTTGATGAAGAGCGTGGTCAGAATGATCGCGAGGCCCCAGTTGCCCGCCCAGCCGTGAATCCAAGTCATCATGGTCAGCAGAAGCTGGCTAAAGAACTTAAACATACCGAACTCCATCACCTTGTCCTGATCATGCTTGAAAATATCCGCATTGGAGAGGCGTTTGTATTCCTTCGGGCCAACATAAAAATCCGCGCCGAACTTGGTTTCACCATGCGCTGCCAAAACCGGAAAATCAAAACGCGCCGCACCTGCGATGGCACTGACCGGACGGTCCGTACCGGGAAAAGGAGGCAGCTCAACGCGGCGAATGATCGTTCCGATGCCTGGCTGATCTGGCGTTAAAACAGTGGTGAAAAACTGATTCTTAACCGAAGCCCAGACAACCGGTGACGTGCGTTCGATATAGGGCACCGGATCGCGCCGGTTGAAACCGAGAAAGCCACCACCGGCAAGCTCGCTGCCACGGGTGAATTTCACATCCTTGCCGTCGTTGCATCCAAGATTCTGATACGTGCCCTGGTCGACGTCGCTGGTGAGCGCAGCCGTGCCAAGACTCAGCGCAGCGCGAGGAAGCGTGACGGCTTGATCCGTTAGATTGCGGAATGTTGTTTCATGCCGCAGTTGATACGGCTCACCCTTGCTGGGGGCGACATCACTCGGCTGCACGACGTAACGGCGCGTGACCTCGATTTGATTGTTAAAGACCACCCGAAACACGACTTCGCTGGCCGATTGCGAAACGATCTGGTAACGCACCGAACTATCCAATCCCGGGAAAGAGTCCTGCGTGAAAGCCAGCATCGGATCCGCATGCAACTGATTGAAAACGTAAGGCTCAGCCTTGCCCTTGATTGCCGGGTATTTCTTGAAGCCAACATCGCGAATGGCGCCGCCAAGATCGGTGAAAGCAACCGCGATGAAGTCATTGGACAGCGTCACAATCGTTGCCGAACCATCTTCCTTCGCCACAGCGGCGAATATCGAGTTGCTCGGGGCCACGGCAGCCACCGCCACGGTGGACGATCCGGGCGCTCCTGCATCAACGGTCGCGCTCGAAACAGGCAGCGCCACAGGCTGCGGACGAGGCGGGGCCTTGGGCGAGAAGATGTAGGCGGCGATCGCTGCTACGATGAACAGAATGCCAATGGTCGTATTCTTTTTATCCATGAAAAGTGGGGGTCAGGCAGAAATCTGGTTTGAGCGGACGCGTCGACAGACACGCCGCATCACACCGGGCGCAGGGACAAGATCGATGCCGCCGCTGTGAAAAGGCGTGCACCGCAAAAGTCGGCGCACGGCAAAAAAAAGTCCGAGTAACACACCGTGTGTGCGAAGCGACTCGGCCGCATAGTGCGAGCAGGTCGGGTAATAACGACAGCTGATCGTCGGCCCAAACATCGCCGGAATCGAAGGCGACAGCACGCGTTGATAAACCCAGATGAGCGCAAGCAACGGCTTCGCCGGCAAAGCGGCGATTGTCGATCCGATAGCTTTGAGCTTGGGCTTCACAGTTTATTTGGGAAAAGCTTGCGACACGCGTCCACAAATCTCTGTTCGATTTCGCGATACTCAAGCCGATTGAGCGCAGCCCGGGCCACCATCAGCAAATCGCAATCAGGCGGCACAAGATTTTGATGCGCGCGAAATATTTCGCGCATGCGGCGCTTTGCGCGATTTCGCTTCACTGCAATGCCGACGGCCGCAGTCGATGCGATCACACCAACGCGCGGACCTACCATAGGAACTGGAGAAGCACCGCCATCCGTGATGGCAGTTTCGGACGGACGCCGGTACCACCAGAGCATAAACGCACCGCAATCCTGACGGCGTCCCTTCTCTCGCGCCTCGCGAAAATCACGCTGCCGTCGCAAGTGTTGCTCGGCACGGAAACGCATGGCGCGACAAGAGATACGAACGTCGCAGACTCGGAGTTGGAATCAAACGACCGTCAACCGCTTACGTCCTTTACGACGGCGGTTGGCGAGAACTTTACGGCCACCTTTAGTGGCCTTACGGGCGCGATAGCCGATTTTACGGGCTCGCTTTAAGCGGTGTGGGCGAAATGTCGGTTGCATGGTTGTTAAACGAAAAAGGGTCCAGAGATGACCGGAGCTGTCCGCCGGTGTCAAGGCACCGTTTACCTTACCTGCAATTCAGAGTTTTTACAGATCTCCAAATGGCTTCAGATCAAGCGCTCTCAACGTCCGACCATTTCGAGCATCTGATAAGGCATTGCTTGAAATTCAGGCACCAAATAACGCGCCACCAGGCCACCCGCACTGGCTAACAACACGAAACCCACAATAACGCGCAACGAAAAGCTAAGGACGAATACGCTCATCTTTGGCACCGCGCGCCCTAAAACCGAAAACGCCAGCGTAATCAAAAAATTCATCGCAATAAACGGCGCCGAAATGCGAAAGCCCAACTCGATCACCCGCGCCGTTCCCTCAACCAACCGCTCGATCGCCATCGGATTAAAGGCAGGCGCACCCGCCGCAGCAATGTCGAAGCTTCGCGCAAATGCACTTAACGCACCAATGTGTCCGCCCAACAAGAAAAACATCACGCCTGCAAACGTAGAAAGAAACGCCGCAAGCGGTTCCGTCGAGGGAGCCGGGGCATCAATGCCAGGCGCGGCCGACAAACCAATTTCCTGCGTAATCATTCGTCCGGCCATGTCCACGGCCGAAAACACGAACCGTCCTACAAAGCCAAAGAGCAGCCCAAGAACCACCTCGCCCATGACCGCCAGCAACAAACCCATATTGGCTGTCGGCACCACCGGAGCACGCGGTACCAATCCATAAAGCAACGTTGCCACCAACGCAGAAATGGAAACCCGCACTACCGGTGGTAACGGGCGACTGCCAAGCGTCGGCAGGAACAAAACCACGCCCAACCCCCGAAGAAAAACCATCATCCAGGCGAATAAAAGATCGGCGGACATGGATGCTGTTTAACCGCAGGTTATCAATAATTAGCTATGTTCACTGTCCCAGCGTGCCCATTTGACTGATCATGCGGACGGCGAAATCCGACAGCGAGCGAATCACCCAAGGGCCAAGCGCAATGCACAGGATCGCCAGCGCAACCAGTTTCGGGGCAAACGTCAGTGTTTGTTCCTGGATACTCGTTACCGATTGAATGAGGCTCGTGACCAGGCCCACCAGCAACATCACGCCCAAAAACGGTGAGACCATGTACAACGAAAACGTGATCACATTCTTGAAGATATCGATGGCCATTTCCGGTGTCATGAAGGAGCGGCAAAATTAAAGGTGGAAACTTTGGACCAAACTTTTGACGACAAGATGCCAGCCGTCGACGAGGACAAAGAGCAAAAGTTTAAACGGCAACGCCACGACGGTGGGCGGCATCATCATCATGCCGAGGGCCATCAGCACGGATGAAACAAGAAAATCGATCACGAGAAATGGCAGAAAGAGCAAAAAGCCCATCTGAAATGCAGTCTGGAGTTCGCTAATAACGAAGGCGGGGACGACGACACGCATTGGCAAATCCGCCACTGGTGTCGGTCCGAACCGACCGAGCTCTAAAAAAAACTCAAGGTCACGCGTGCGCGTTTGATGCAGCATAAAATCTCGAACCGGACCCGTGGCCTTGTCGAGCGCCTGCGTAGAGGTCATCTGCCCATTCATGTACGGCTGCAAGGCATCAGTGTTCACCTTCTCAAAAACCGGCCCCATGATAAAAAACGTCAGGAACAATGAAAGACCGACAATAATCTGATTCGATGGCGCACTGGGCACTCCCATCGCCGTACGCACAAAACCGAGCACGATCACGATGCGAGTGAAGCTCGTCATCAAAATCACCATCGACGGCGCGAGCGTGAGCAGCGTCATCACGATCACGAGTTGGATCGCGATACTCACATCACCGGGCTTGCTCGTGCCTTCGAGACCGATATTCAGTCGCATCGGTTGTGATTGGGCGGACGCACTGGTTGTAGCCGGAGTGATGGTAACAGGAGCAGGCGCGACCGTCTGAGCCGAAACCACGGGCATCAGGAAAAACACACTGAGCGCGAGTACGATCGCGCGAAATTGTACCAAAAATTTCATGATTTCGCCTCGCCTGCCTTCGCCGCAATATTTTCAAGCGACGTAAGCATTTCAATCCGTCCAGGGGTGACTCCGAGGAGAAATTTTTTGCCGTCATAATCCGCCACGACCAGATATTGGCGGTTTCCAAGTGATCGGGTTTCATCGATCTGGAGCCTGCGTCCGCCACGACCGGCGCCGGGGCCGGCTTTGCGACGCTGCACAATCAACCATACGCCACCGGCAGCAAGCATGAGGGCCACAAGCATGACGAGCGAACGACTGCTGTCGCGCTCCGGTGCCATAGCGGGTTTGGAAGGATCAGCAGTATTCTTCGGGTAGATGATCGTCTGACCGGGAAGGTCTCCAGCGGGCGAAGCCGACTCTGGAGTGGAAGCGCTACTCATCGGCTGCGCCGTCGCCAAAACGACGCAGCCGATTACCACTAGCAGCCAGCGGGTGACGCTGGTAATTGGTTTGAAATTCATGAAACGACAGCCGGGCAACGGGTCAACCGGGCATGGAGCCGACGAGTTCGGTGATCTTGATACCGAAACTATCTTCAACCACCACAACTTCGCCGTAGGCGATGAGCTTCTCGTTGACATAAAGTCCGACAGGGTCGCTCGCGTGCTGGTTGAGCTGGATGACGGCGCCGGGCGCCAGTTCCAAAACCTCGCGCATGGGCAGCAGGCAGGAACCGAGTTGAACGGTGACCTTGACCTTTACGTCAAGAACGAGATCGAGAGTTTTATCTTCCATTGGAGCGAGGGGGGGTAGAGGTTTCGGAGATTATTTTTTTGGTGAGATTCACGGCGACGCGGTCCCGATCGAGGCCGACGGTGCCGATGAATTTAGGTGTGCCGTTGAGGGCGATGCGCGTTTCTTCGAGGATACCGGCAGGCATTTCGATGACGTCGCCCACGCGAAGATTGCTGATCTCGCGCAGGGAGAGTTCAAACGCATCCCACTCGGCGCGCGCTGGGATGGTGATGTGTTCGTAGATTGGTTTCCACTCAGCTTTAAGACTGACGGCGCCCGGTGTCGCGTCTTTCTGACGGCGAATCTGCATCGCACGAACCATTGGTTCAATGGTATAGTACGGCACGCCGATCTGGAGTTGTTCAGAGCAATCGCCAAAATTGGCCTCAAGCGTAAGAGCCAAAATGATGGCGTCCTTGGGCGACGTTTGCAAAAACCGGCCGTTGTTTTCGTGGCCGATCACCTGGGGATGAAGCTCTTTCTCGTGCTTCCACTGGTGACACCATTCTTCGAGGATGATCATGATGATATCCTCGAGCAGGGCGATTTCGATTTCGGTCAGATAACGTTCAAGTTTCACCGAATGCCCGCGACCACCGAGCATACGATCGACGAGCGTGAGCGCGAGGCGCGGATTGATGTCGAGAATGCCAACGCCAAGCA
>JAYTWC010000243.1:0-1904 GCA_043743635.1 Verrucomicrobiota bacterium
TTGGTGTCGTCCATGCGGAGGTTGCACTGGCCGTTGTTTTCGCGGGCGATGCCGAAATTCAGGCAGATCGATTTCGCGTGGCCGATGTGCAGGTAACCGTTGGGCTCTGGGGGAAAGCGGGTGACGATTTTGGGGTAGCGTTGCTCGCCGACGTGCGTTGCGACGATATCACGAATGAAATCGGTAGGTGCAGGTGTCGGGTTCTCGGGAGTGGCAGCGCTCATGGAAAAACCGGTATGCAATGGGATCGGCGCGAGCGATGCAATGCAGCTTTTAGCCGAAGGAGCCGAGAGCCAGACGGCAGAATTCAGGAGAACGGATTAGCACTACTACGTTAGGTAAATGCCATAGACAACCGCATTGCGGCTTGAATTGGAGGGCGGCCCGCCGTGGCCGCCGTTCCGAACCGGCGCCGACGGCGCGGCGCCCTCCACCGGAAATACCTAACGGAGTAATGTTAGGTGGCTGCTAATACGCGCTCGCGACCGTGGCTGGGTCGACGTGGACCGGTTAGGCTCGGTCTTTGCGCGACGGTTTTCCCTCGGTGGGAATCTCGTTGTCGGTCTTGAGCATGAGGACGGGAATCTTGGATTTTACCCAAAGGCCGACTTCTTTGAAATGTTTCGCCGGGACGTTTTCGATGGCTTCGCCCACGGTCTTTGGCGGGAGCAAGCGGCCTTTTTTCGTGGTGTTGAATTCGTAGGTCGCACGGAAGATGCGATCCTGCGTGGTGGCCACGCTATCATCCTCGGGAATCTGGAGCACCCAGCCGACAAAATCGGTTTTGGGCAGCCGTCCCTCGGGGTCGGAAATCATGATGGCCCACTGCTTTTTCACCGCCGGTGGTTTCTCTTCGTCGCCCTCGGCTTGAGTGAGAATATTCATCTCCTCGACGATCTGGCGGAGGACTTTGGGGTCGACCTGGTTCTTCTTAAGGATCTCGGCTACTTTGTTGACGTCGATTTTGGCCATGGAGCAATGTGGAGTTGGGGCTGACGAAAGGACACGTTCTGCTTTCAGCGACAAGCCTAGAAACTTTTAACAAAATTCCTTCCTCTCATGACAACTCAGCATCAAGCCCAGCGTGGCGACGAAATTTTCGACGTCGTTAACGACCGCGACGAAGTGATCGGCCAGTCAACGCGCCGCGAAGTTCACGCGCGTGGCTTGCTGCACCGCGCGGTGCATGTGTTGGTTTACAATCAGCGCGGACAGGTTTTTTTGCAGAAACGTTCGATGGCCAAGGACTCGGCCCCGGGGTGTTGGGATTCGTCGTGCTCGGGCCATCTTGATGCGGGCGAGGATTATTTGCCGGCGGCGATGCGTGAACTCGTGGAGGAAATTGGGCTGAAAATTGCCGGGCCACATTTGTTGACGCCGGTGTTGCATAGCGCGGCGTGCGCGGACACGGGCAACGAGTTTGTCTGGGTTTACCGGTTAGCCTCGGAAGGACCGTTTGTGTTGAATCCGGCCGAGATAGAGCGTGGCGAGTGGTTCGCGCTGGAGGCAGTCACGCGGGCGATCGCAGAAAAGCCGGAGGCGTACGCTCGGTCGTTCCGGTATCTGTGGACGAAGCTGCTGGCGCAGTAAGCGGCGGTGCGGCGGAGTCAGCTGGCGATTTCTGCGCTTACTGTCCGCGGAGGCGCTTTATATCTTCGAATTGTTTCGGTGAGATCAGACGGCGGGGGACGCGGCGTTCGGCTTCGTAGATGAGTTTGTCCCAGTCTTCCTCGGTGGGCGGGCCGTATTCCTCCCACGAAGTGAAGTGACCCTGTTTACGCGTCCAGCTGATGTTGCCGCCGTGGATGTTGACGTTGATTTGAAACTTTCCTGTTTCGGGGTCTTTTGCCCACCAGCCGAATTCGATGCTCATGTTTGTGTGGTCACAGGAAAGAGGCACGGTC
>JAYTWC010000244.1:0-2574 GCA_043743635.1 Verrucomicrobiota bacterium
CGTGGTGAAGGCCGCGCTTCTTAATGCTTCTGAAGATGCCGATACGATGCGCTTTGCGGTGCAAGAAGCGGCTGTTGTGGAAATCCCCTCGCTTGAACGGCGGCTTGGCTCGCTCGCTGCACTCGGGCAGATCGTCCCGTTAGTCGGCCTTCTCGGTACGTTACTTGGCATGATCACGACGTTTCACTCTTTCATGCAGGGTGGTCAGTATGCGACGGCTCACGCGCTCGCGAGCGGCATGTGGCAGGCGCTGCTGACGACGGCGGCCAGTTTGATCGTCGTCATTCCGATTCATCTAGCATATCATTTTCTAAGTGGCCGCGTTCGTGCGCTCGTTCGCGATGTTGAATGGTCCGGCAACGAGATCATGCAGTATCTACTGACTGAATACCGCAATGGCGGTCAGGCTGGGAACGTGATTCAGCTGCCTGAACCGCCGGTGGCTCTGCCGGCACCTGCGGCGAAGTCCTTGCCGAAACCGCCTGTTAGCTCTGTCGGCTCGTGATGATTACGCGTCCCCTTGATCTTTTGTCGAAGTTGCGGCCGCAGCCGCGGAATTTCGATTTTCTATTCCTTCTGAATGGCGGACTGATTGCGTTCTTTTTCACGCTCTTTGGCTCGCAATTCGTATTGTCGCCGGGATTGCGGGTGAATGGGGCCGATCTGATGTTGCACCCGAGTAAGGGTGCGCTGGATAACCCAACGGCCACGTTGGTATCAATCAGTATTAATGCGAACGGTCAGGTTTTGGGCGATGCAGGATTGATCCCGCCAGCGAAACTAAACGATTGGCTCGCGACGCAAGCTAAACGAGCGCCGGACTCCATTTTATTGGTGATTGCGGATAAAAGTGCGACCACGGAAAAAATCATGACGATTAAGGATGCGTCGGTGGCCGCAGGGTTTAAGGGGATTCAATTTGCTGAACAAATGGATGCCACGGCTGCAGGCTCCACTCCATGAGTGCAAAACGAGGGCAGGGGGGAACACTCGGAATTGCCATCGCTATTGCGGCGGTGCTGGTTGTGCTGATTGTATTGGCTGTGACTCAGGTGCGTTTACCCAAGCCCGACGTGCCGAAAACCACCAAGCCCACGACATCGGTTGAGATCACCGGGCTGGATTCTAAAGGAGCAAACGCCGCACTTCGGGCGCAAATCGATCTCTACGATTCCAGGCCGCTTTTTCTCCCCACCTCTATCAATAGCAGTGATCCGGGCATCCCGGCTGCACTGCGACGAGACCCAGGCAAAGCATTCAAGACCATTTCGCCTCAACTCACTTTCGCAGAATATGAGATGGCGATCGCGTTACCAGAACCAATCGTTGTGCCCAAAACTCCGGTCGAGGCTCTTCGGATTGGAGAAGCGGGCAACCCCTTTTTTTCCTTCGGTCGCATTAATTATCCCTACACAGCACTTCCGAAGCGCCTCGCCTTTATTGAAGTCTTGCAGGTGAAAACGGGTCGTACGGTGCTTGCAGCACCTCTGATGGCTGACCCTGCCGATAGCCTTCCAGCTGCTGACTGGCAACCGCTTGAGATGATGATAGCGGTCGAACCCACGGGTCTGATGGGTGCCCCGGTTGTGACGAGCGATTCGGGATCTGAAGAAATTAATAATTATTTCCGTGCATTTATCGGGAAACAGTTTCCACTGGGCGCCCGTTTGCCGCCTGGTTTTTACATGCTACGCATAGGCCAGTAGGATTTTGAAAGAAAGCGTATAATTTCAGTTGACGGGTGAAAACCCGACCTTCACGTTCTTCGCTCTTTTTCATGTTTTTTGACCCAATTCCTTGGTCTGCCCAGATAGCTCAGTTGGCAGAGCACGTCCTTGGTAAGGACGAGGTCGCCGGTTCGAATCCGGTTCTGGGCTCCAGGGTCAGCGTCGCGACTTCTCGACGATAAATTGAGGTCAAAACTCTAACTCACAACGTCACAAACTCCATGGCTAAAGGCACATTCGAACGCACAAAACCGCACGTCAACGTCGGCACCATCGGCCACGTCGATCACGGTAAAACCACGCTGACCACCTCGATTCTCGCGGTGCAGGCACGTAAAGGTCTCGCAGAGGTTAAGACCTATGCAGATATCGCCAAGGGCGGCACAGTTCGTGACGCATCCAAGATCGTGACCATTTCCGTCGCGCACGTGGAGTACCAGTCTGACAAGCGCCACTACGCGCACGTCGACTGCCCGGGACATGCTGACTTCGTCAAGAACATGATCACCGGCGCGGCTCAGATGGATGGCGCCATCCTCGTCGTCTCCGCCGCTGACGGCCCGATGCCTCAGACCCGTGAGCACATCCTCCTCGCCCGCCAAGTCGGCGTGCCGAAGATCGTGGTGTTCCTCAACAAGGTCGACCTCATCGATGACGCCGAGCTCCTCGATCTCGTCGAGATGGAAATCCGCGAGCTCCTCTCGAAATATCAATTCGACGGCGACAAGGCCACCATCATCCGTGGTTCCGCGACTGCGGCCCTTGAGGGCACGCCCGCCGGCGAAAAGGCCATCACCGATCTGATGATCGCCATCGACACCGACATCCCCGAGCCCGTCCGCGAGAT
>JAYTWC010000245.1:0-4765 GCA_043743635.1 Verrucomicrobiota bacterium
TTCCTCAACTTCGTCGTCCAACGCGAGCAGCAGCAATAATGCAGCCGCTGGTGGAGGTGGTGGCGGTGCCGTTGAACCTTGGGTCTTGGTGGCGTTTGCGGCACTTTGCTCTTTGCGTTTCTTTGCCCACGCCCGTCGGGACCGATAAGCGAGGACGGGGCCGAGTTTGATTGGGCCTATGGGCCGCCAGTTAATCGGCCGGAGGGGTGCGCTTTTTCGGATACTAAGCGGATTTGGTCAAAACCCCGTATAAACCAGATCAGAATGTAGGCGTGAACACGGCAGCATTGCTTCATGGCACTGTTAATACGAAGCTCTGACACAGGAATCGCGCTGCCGTCGGATGAAGTTTTTGGCACATTTGCCATAGGGTTTTGTCCGGCAATTAAGTACGTTAAACTTTCTCATTCTTATGAAGCCCCAGGGACGCATTTTACTCGCCGTCGTTGTTGCCATGATTTTGGTGGTTGGGACCGTTTCGTTGTTGAGGCATGGGCCGAAGGTCGCCGTGGCCCCGACTCGCCCCGCTTTGGTTTCGCAGAATGGATCGCCCACAGTATCCGTACCGGCTACATCCGCAGCGACGCCCGTTGCGTCGATTTCAAAGATGGCCGTGTCGTCGAGTCTCGCCCAAGCGTTGCCCGGGCTTTCGCAACCGGTGACTAACTGGCGCGAATACAAACCGGCTAAAATCATCATCGCGCCGTATCCCGACACACCGATGGAGTTTGAGATGGTTTCGGTGCGCGAGGAAAACGGCCGCACGATTTGGACTGGGCGCAATGTTTTGCAAGGTGCCGCGCTGGTCATGGTCGCCACTGAAAATGACGTGCATGCGGTGCTGGAAATTCCGACGGCAGATAGTTTCGAGTTTCATATCACCGGACAGAAACTTACCGTGGTTGAAACCCCCAACATAGGAGCATGCGGCAGCGACAAATTGGCGTTGAAAGACGTGGGCGCCACCCTCTCTGAAGTGCCCGCTTCCACCGTTCCGGTTCAGGCTCAAGCGGCTACCGGCACCACCTATGTGGATGTACTGTTTTTTTATGATGCGGCTACTGCCACCCTTAACAATAACGATACGACGGCTATCGCCAATGCCCTGATGGCCCGCATCGATTCGGCTAATCTCGCGCTTGGAAATAGCATCACAAGCAACGAGGTTACCAATCTTCGCTGGCGTTATGTCGCCGCGTATCAGGTTCCTGATTACACGCCGACCACTGATCTGACGGACGATCTCAATTTAATCTCTTACGATTTCCAGAATCCGCTCAATAGCAGCCGGACGGTGTGTCAGTTTATCTATGACAAATGTGTTCTTCACGGTGCGGACCAGGCGGTACTTTATGTCACCGGAACGCGTAGTAGTGGTGGCAATACGGTGGGTCTGGCCTGGAGCGGTGTCAGCTCCACTACGACGCCGGTTATTACGGGTATAGGCGATGCCAGAGCCGCAGTCCTCTGGAAAAGGACATCAGATGGTTATGTATCCGGTTATGCCGTCCTTGCCCATGAAATGGCGCACAATTTCGGTTGCCGTCATGACCGTACGACCTCCGGTGGCACTGATGGGAACGGACAATATTATTATGGCCAAAACCTGTCGACGACGGTGGGCACGATCATGTCGTACCAGCAAAGTATTATTCCCTACTTCAGTAATCCAAACGTGTCGTACACGCTTAACGGTACGGCGGTGCCGACTGGTGTCGCCTTGAGCGACCCCAAGGCTGCCTATAATGCCAAGGTTCTCACCGATAATGCCGCTGCCATGGCCAGCTTTCGTGCATTGGTTGTCGCTTCGTCCTCCAGTAGTTCGTCCAGTTCATCTTCAAGCTCGAGCTCTTCGAGCAGCTCCAGCGGTTCATCCAGCTCGTCTAGCAGTTCTTCGAGTTCGTCCAGTTCAAGTTCATCGTCGAGCAGCAGTTCGAGTTCTTCGAGTAGCTCCAGTAGTTCGGGCGTCGTCAATACTTCTTCCAGCTCTAGCGGAGGAGGCGGTGGTGGTGGTGCGATGCCGGCCTGGGCGCTGGCGGCCTTAAGCCTCTTGGGCATGCTTCGGGTTTTCCGCAATGGGCGCTGAAAGGTAGGGCGGATTATCCCTAATCCGCCGGTTGGTGAGGCGCGTTAAGGATAACGCGCCCTACCAGGCTTCTTACGCGGCCAAACCAGCAGCCAGAGCCAGGGCGGCCTTCGCCCGATTCAGAATGTACAGGTGGTAGCCTGGTGCGCCGTGGGCGAGTAGGTCGCGGATCTGGCTCAAGGCCCAGTCAATACCGACAAATTCCACAGTGTCGGCGTTGTCGCCGGCGGCTTCGAGGCGGCGCGTGAGGGTGGTGGGCACAACCGAACCACTTAATTGCGTCATGCGCTTGACCTGGGCTAGCGAAAGCGGCGGCATGATGCCGGGGACAATCGGCACGGTGATGCCTATTTTGTGACAGCGGTCGACGAAGCGGTGGAAAACGGCGTTGTCGAAAAAGAGCTGGGTGGTGATGAAGTCAGCGCCGGCGTCGACTTTCCGCTTCAAGTTTTCCAGATCGGCCTCGAGCGAGGGCGCTTGTGGGTGCATTTCTGGATAACCAGCGACACCGAGACAAAAATCGGAATGGCGTGCCTTGAGCAGGGAGACGAGTTCGTTGGCGTAACTGAGGCCGTCGGGTGCGGGCTTGAATTCGGCGACGCCTTTGGGTGGATCGCCGCGCAGCGTCATGATGTTGCGGATACCGGTTGCGTAGTGGCGATCGGCGATATCGTTCAGTTCGGCACGCGAGTGGCCGACGCAGGTGAGATGCGGCATCGCGGTCAGGCCAAAATCGTTGCGCAGCATGGTGCTGATCTGGGTCGTGCGTTCGCGGGTGCTGCCACCGGCGCCGTAAGTGACGGAGACGAAATCGGGCGAAAGTTTCTTCAACGCCGTCGCGGTGTCGCGGAGTGCCTGCATGCCGGCGTCGTCTTTGGGCGGGAAAAATTCCAACGAACGCAGCGGACGGTTCAGGGCAAAAAGCTCGGAAATGGGGCGATCGTTATTCATGACGCATCAATGTATGCGAATAGGTTGATATGTTGGCAAGCCCTGAGTTTTTGCCGAGGGGATTTTATGTTTCGGGAGTGGGCGAAACGCGTTCTTTTTCGGTTTTCAGGCGGAGCTGGCCGCAGGCGGCGTCGATGTCGTGGCCTTTCTCGTGTCGCAGCGTGACGGATACACGGGCGGCGCGCAGGACGTTGGCGAAGGCTTCGAGTTGTTCCTCTGCTGGGCGTTTCCAGGGGAGACTTTCAACGGTGTTGTACGGAATCAGGTTCACGTGGGCGTGCAGATCTTTGGCGATGTAGCACAGTTCCTCGGCCTGCTCGATTGCGTCGTTCACGCCTTCGATCAGGATAAATTCGAGAGTGATCATACGGCCGTGTTTTTCGGAAAATTCACGGACGGCAGGCAGGAGCTTGGCGAGCGGGTAGGCCTTGTTGACGGGCATGATTTTCTCGCGGACGGCGTCGGTGGCTCCGTGGAGCGAGACGGCGAGGCGGAAGCCGAGAGGCTCGTCGGCGAGTTGGAGGATTTTAGGAACCAGACCACTGGTGGAAATCGTGATGCGGCGGGCGCCGAAGCCGAGGCCCCAAGGCGCGTTGACGATGGTGAGTGCACGGATGAGGGCATCGTAGTTGGCGAGGGGTTCGCCCATGCCCATGACCACGAGATTGTCGAAAGAGGCTTGTTCGGCTTTGGCGCGGGGCGTGCGGGCATCTTCACGGTAGCACACATGCATGAGCTGGGCGACGATTTCGCCGGCGGAGAGATCGCGTTTGAGGCCGTCGAGTCCGCTGGCGCAAAAGACGCAGGCCATCGCGCAACCGACTTGGGTGGAAATGCAGATGGTTTTGCGCGAACTGTCGACGCCGGTGCCGTCTTGCGGGGCGCGAATGATGACGGTTTCGATGAGGGAGCCGTCGCTCAGTTCGAGCAGGAGTTTGTCGGTGACGTCGTCGGACTGTTTGTTGAAGACGAGGGAGGCGGGAATGAGTTCGAACGAGGAGTCGAGCCAGTTGCGCAGCGGCTTAGGGAGGTTAGTCATGTCCTCCCAGGAGCGCGCGCGTTTTTTGTAGACCCAGTCGAGGATTTGTTTGGCGCGAAAGGCTGGTTCGCCATGCTCGCGTAACCGGGCGGTGAGCGATTCGAGGGTTTCGCCGGTGAGCGGCGGCTTGGCGGGCGTGAACTTCATGAGCGCACGAGGTTAGCGAGGTCGTGCGCGGGTGCAAGCGGCAGGCTCAAGGAAGGCGTTTGAGGCCTTCGGCGCGGATTTTCCAGGTGCCGTCTTTTGGGAAACCGGGGAAGGGGACGTCGCAACCGTCCCAGCCTGCGGTCATGAGGGCGATAGCGGAGAGGAAGGCGCCGTTGGCGGGCAAGTAGACGGCGATTTCGCGGCGGCGGGCACCGGGAGGAGCGTTTTTCGGCAAGGCTTCATCGCTGCGGACCGGGCAGTGGCCTGTCGGTAGATAGCGGTTGTTGGGACCATCACGCATGAGGACTTCGATGGCTTCGTCGGGGCGGGCGAGGCGGGTGGCGGTCATGGCTACCATCGGATAATCCCAGCCCCAGATTTTGGTTTCCCAGTCCCATTGCGTGAGCACGCCGTCGAGGGTGCGGTTCATCGTGGCGCGATCCACGTCGGGACCGCCGGGCAGGAAGCCGAGCGGCATGAGCATCTGCGGGTGGTCGTGGCGGCTGGCGATATTGTCCCAATTGTCCGGTTGCGATTCAAGG
>JAYTWC010000246.1:0-13787 GCA_043743635.1 Verrucomicrobiota bacterium
GTGGTGTCGTAAACAAGAACGTGATGAGGATTCATGAGTGGAAGAAAAAGCAGACGTGGGAGAAAGAGTGAGCGGTAAAGATGAAGAGTGGAGAACAAAAAAAACCCCGGGCTGGTGAAGGCCCGGGGTCTAGGAAAGTTGGCTGTGTTTGAGTTTATGCGCCAATTCCATGCCCGGGCCTGCAGCCCGAAATAATCGAACTGCTAATCGAAGTAATGATGGCGCAAAGGGTAGACATGAATTGAAGAAGGAGCACCGTAGTCATAACCGACCATTTGTCCAGTCGGGTCTAAAGAAGCCTTAAAACGTCGCATGCTGGCGACGAATCTTAACCTGAATAGCGTTTTTGATCGGTTCGTCAGACACCAAAATCAAATAACCACCACCACCCGCGCCACTCAGTTTCCAACCGCGCGCGATGGGGCGATAGGTCTCAATCATTTCGCGAACATGATCGCTCGCCATATGCGGGAACATCGCCACCTGCGCCTCAAATGCAGCCGTGAAAGCTTTCCCAAACGCAGCCGTGTCCTTGCGTGGAATCGCCTGCCAGCAAGCATCGGCCGCGTCGGCCAAGGCCTTGGCGTTCGCAGGCGTAATATTGGTGTCGGCCAAAACACTATAACTCGAAGCACGCGGCCCGAGCGACACGAGGTACAGGCGACTCTCTAACCAGTTCAAAACCTGTTCATCGTGAAACGACTCGATTTTATACGGCCAATGCGCGCCATTGTAATCGAGCCGGTTCAAACCCGGGTAAACAATGCCGATGGAGTCCTGCGAGCCTGCAACCTCCTTGGTGCCGGGAGGATTTTCGTAGCAAAAAAGAATCTTGGCGATTTGCTCTTTGTTCCCCTGCGGCAACGCCGTGCGCCAAAGTTCGATTGCCTTGGCTCGCGTACTGGAAGACATGCCACTGCGCGCATTAAAATCGTAGGATGGCTCGATCGAAACAGTCAGCACGGGACCGGGACAGAATTTCGAAACATACGGTTGATCAAGCCAACCGCCCGCGAGATCGATGCGGTATGGAATCGTGCAGGCATTGCGAAGCGCAGTCGTGCTGCGTACCGGCAAACCGCCATGCGGCAACCGCTTCAAAACAAAATACTCAATGCCCAACTCGCGACAAAGTTGTTCCTTGCTCGCGGTTGCGCCGTCCTCATTGACAACGAAGGTATCGGGCCTGATATCGCGGATTTCGTTAAAAAAATCCATGATGCCCATACCCGTGTTGATACGGCACTCCTTCACACAACCGAGCGACTCGATCATGTATTTGCGCTCGTCTTGGGAGTTCACCGGGAACCGGCCCTTGAGTGAAAAAACATTATCGTCACTGCCGATGCACACATAGAGGTCGCCGAAAGACGACGCCTCTTTCATAAACGCGACATGGCCGCTGTGCAGGAGATCAAAACAACCGGTGACGAATATTTTTTTGGCCATAGAGGGCAAATTCTGGATGCGCTAGGTTTGGTTGCGGCCGAGGGAAGGCAAATGCTTTTGCGTGACAATCAGATCGATCACCGGAGCGCTCAATTACGCCGCAGACACCGGTCATGAGGCGTCCTTTTCTTTGGTGAATTGAGTTAAACCGTCGCGCCACTGCCGAGAAAAACAAAGGTCACCCTTGAAGCCAAAATTCCGGGTTAAAATAGAAATGATTTCGGTACTTGCCGGACTAGGAATTTTCTTTCAACGTCCGCCTCCTTGTCACGGCGCGGTAGCCAAGTGGTAAGGCCGAGGTCTGCAAAACCTCTATGCGTCGGTTCAATTCCGACCCGCGCCTCCAGTTTCTTAAACCTCTGACCTTCAACAGGCCAGAGGTTTTTTATTGGCAGCGAAGGGACTAAAACTGTAACAAAATGTAACAACGTCCACTGAAGTTTACTATGTTTGCCAGTTTACATCCTACGCCATCTTCAAAAATTCTGCGCGCGGGGCTAGGCCGCGCAAGATGACGAGCGAAGCGAGTGGCGGCTCGCGCCTGGGCGAGTCGTAGGGCAACGAGCTTTAAGCGAGGCGCAGCGCCAGAAGGCGCGAAGTTCAGGCGCGGGCAAAAGGAGCGCCGTCAGCCGGAACGATCGGCGACGCGAAGCGGAACCGCGCTCAAGCGGTGGAGCGCAGCGGCGGCGTCCGTGCAGGCATTACAGCGGGACGCAATGGGGCGGTGACCGCGCGGCTGAGTAAACGAAGCCGAGCCGCGCGGTCTCTCGCGAGCGCCCGGCCATGCGGACCGGGCCGAAGGGAGCGAAGCGACCGAAGCCGCAGGGCGACCAACGGGAGCGGGATCGCCGACCCGCCGCGCGGCCCAAAGCGTAGTAGCGACGGCCGCGTTCGTGCGGCGGTTGAGGCGAGCCCGGCACCCTGCCGGGCGCAGCGGAGGGCCAGGGCACTCTCGGCGGGCGCCGACGTGACAGAGCGTAACGAAGTGAAGCGCCGGAACGACGGCGCCGGCGCGGATATTAGCGGAGCGCCGCTTCGTGCGGGCCACCGCACCGCACATGCCGCCGCCCGGCCCGACCGCACTTTACCGGACTGAGCACGTGTTTACACGAGCGAGGGAGGAAGCAGGGTGCGTGATCAGACCAGAGCGTAGCGGCGGCCTGGCGCGAGCCGTGCCGCTTGGATCGTTGAAACGTCCCCGCAACCCGGAAGCACACTTCCGCCATCATGCCTCCCCGATCGAATTACACTTGTCCTCGAGAACGAACTATCCCATATGAAATAAACTATGAAACCAATTATACTGCTCTACGCAGTTGTGTTGTTGATCGCCGGTTGTGCTGCTCCAACCCAGTCGATTTCGATGAAATTCGAAGCCAGTGATTTCGAACCATTCATGACAAAGGGATCCGGAAAAATATCCGGTCAAGCGTTTATGAAAACCAGGGCCGGAGATGTAAAGTTTGGTGCCGGTTGCACGGTGTGGCTTACTCCTGCAACGGCGTATATGAAGGAACTGGTTAGAATCAAAGACCAAGGATTCAACGTCAGCAACCACACACAAGATACGGCAGGAGCGATTCAAAAATATATTCGAACGACAGTTGCTGACGGAACAGGAAATTTTGAATTCAACAATCTTCCCCCTGGTGAGTATTTCGTTGAATGCAACGTGACATGGGAATTCGTCGGGCAATTTGGTCTAGTCACGACCGGAGGTCTCATCAGGAAAAAGGTTGAGTTGAGAGATGGCGAGCCGCTCAAGGTCATATTGACATCCTGACTGAGGGAATTCTTACCGCAGGTTGGACCCCAAATCGTTAGGATGCGAAATGCCGAAATCGTGTCTGGTTTGATTTCGTAGGGGTTGAGCAATTCCTAGCCGAGTTTTCAGTCACGATCATGCATGTACGCTCCAACGCGTGAATGGTTTGGTTCCGCAAGCAAGTGCGATCCGCGCCTTTCTCATGACGCAGAGAGTAGGCGCACCGCTTTCCTGAATTTTCGCCGACGACGTATTGTCCTTTCGGATACACCAAGGATCTTTGCCTCTGTGGTGGATGGCATGGCTTCGGTGAATACCTCCATGACGTTTGAATAACGATCGATTGCGATGGCGAGATGCTCAAGCGCTGCCGCCAATTTTTCTTCCGAGGTTTGGTTCATAAAATCAAAGACTAGGCATTGGCATCAGCACGGATCCAACACGCGTTCCGACCTAACTGCCGAAGATGCAATTAGCACGACACAATCAATTGACGGAATCCGGCGATCAAACGCAGCACGATTTCCCTATCTACTGCATTTCGCGCAGCACAATGATCAATCGATTCATTTCCGATAGCCCTTGGATTTACGACGTAAAGCACTACCCATGCGCGAACCGCTCGTGACATCGATTCACCTTCTCCAGACAAGAATGAAAACGCGGGTTCAATAACTTCGGTCATGCGCAAAAAATGCGCTGCCTGAACATCATGTTTTGTCTTTTCCTGTGTGCTGCCTGGATATCGGGAAAAACGAAATTTTCTAGAGATTGATGGAGCCTCAGGCGGATGGCGGCGGATACCAAATCTCACGGGTGTCAGAATCAAGCGTTGGTGATATTTCATTGGATCTTCCAAAAAAGAGCCGTGCCTACTTACGGGGGTGATAATTGGGCACAGCAGTGCCCTCCCCGTGTTCGACACGGCTCAAATTTTTGACTGCTGGTGGGTGCGCTTATCACGGCGCATGAATCCGAGCGACTCATGCGAATAGTGAGGCGTCATCAACTGGCTGGTGCAATTTCAAACGCATTAGAAATCGATAGATTGTTTGTAATCGATCTTCTGGCTGTTTCTACGTGGCACAAAGTTCCACGTGGAAGCCATCAAAAGGATATCAGGAGCGGTAGCGGTTGCGACGGTTGGCGCGATGGACGGCGGCATCGAAGTCGCCATGTTCGAGGATCATTTTCCGCGCGGCGGCTTCGCTCTGGACGATGTAGATGTTTCCAGAGGATGCGGAAGAACTGGAAGCCGGGGAAGACGGGGAAGACGCGAATGACGGGGCGGGCTGGTAGGCGGGGCGAGACAGGCTGGCGACGTAGCCGCCATCGAAGAAGCCACCCATGCGACCACTCTCGAGCGCAGAGATAAGGGGGCCATAGGTACCAGAAGAGACCATCCAGGCGGGGGCGATCCACTCATTTGAGTGAACGATACCGGCGGGTTTGTCGTTGGGGCCAGCGGAGGTAAAGCCGCCCTCCTCGAAGCCGCCCTTGGCCAGGAGGGCGATAATGGTGGCGATGGCGATGGCCGCAGCGGCCGCACCGTAGGCAGCGCCAGAGCCTTTGGTGGCGATGGAGACGGCCGCGGCGGCCGGGGCATTGGCGGCGGCAATGGTGGCACCGCTGGAGACGCCTTCGGCTTTGGCGGTGTTGCTGGCGAGCGTGCCAAGGACTTTGTTGGCGACGATCTGCACACCCATTTTTATGAGCGATTGCAGAACGGAGCCGCCGACAGCGGACCAGACCTGGCCCCAGGACTTGGTGCCGGTGACGAGGCCATTGATGCCTTGAGAGATGCCATCGATAGCGCTGCCGAGGGTGGAGCGGATACTGGCGGCGATGTTGTTGGCGGTGGTGCCTAGATCGACGATAAAGTTTTTCCAGCCAGCCTCGGCGCCGTCGCCGATCGTTTGGTAGGAATTGGCGGGGTCGTTGCGGTTGTTGTAGTTATCGCGGGCGGTGCCGATCTGGGTGGTGGTCTTTCCGTCGGTGAGGCCTTTGGCGGCTTCGGCGGCTTTGGCGCGCGCGGCTTCTTTTGCGCCGGGGGTGGTCTCGGTGCTGGCAATTTTCTCGTAGGAGGCGACGATCTCGCGGAGAACATCGCGCTCTTCGGTGAGGAGGCGGTTGGCCTCGACTTTATCGCCCCGTTGCTCGGCGATGGCCCGCTCGGCCTGAAGGCGCTGGGCACGTTTCTCGAGGGCGTCGAGGGCATCGGCATCGGCTTTCTTTTGCTCTTCGGCGGCGACTTTAAGGAGGTCTTTGAGTTTTTGCTGGGCGTTAAACTCGGCCGTTTCGGCTTCGAGTTTACGCTCGCGCTGGACCGCATCGCGCTCATCCATGCGCGAGGCATAGTCGTGATTGGCGGCGATGATCGTCTGGAGAGAGGCGATTTTTTGCGCCATGGTGAGGGTTTCGAAGGCGGCCGCATTTTTCTTATCAGCCAGGGCGGTCTCTTCCTTCGACATGTCCAGCATGGCCTTTTGCCACTCGGCCTGGGCCCGGTAACTTTCGGCGAGGGCAGCCCCTTTTTCGACACGGGTTGCGCCTTTCGCCGGATTATCGGTCTTATACTGAGCGGCGGCGGCCTCAACCGTGAGGCGGTGCAGCTTCTCGCCCGGCGTCTCGCCGACGGCGGTAAAGGCCGCTCTGGCTTTGTGCAAATCGGCCAGGACGCGCTCATTCTCCTGAAGTTCTTTAGCGATAGCGGCTTGTTCTTTTAAGACCTCCTTGGCCTTTTCGGCGGCGGCGGCGGCGGCATCGGCCTCGCGCTGGGTCGCGGCATAAGCAGCAGCGGTGGCATCTTCACCGTAGACAACACTCGCGGCAAGATAGCCAAGACCTTCTCCAATCTGGGTAAACCAGGTGAGACCCTGAGCAATCCATTGATCGACCTGCTGACGGGTTTCGGCCATGTAGAGCTTGGCCCGCTGAATCGACTCGATCGTTTCCGTAGGGACACCCGGAATTTTATCAATTTTCTCGATGACGCGCTT
Source organism: Verrucomicrobiota bacterium (assembly GCA_043743635.1). GTDB lineage: Bacteria > Verrucomicrobiota > Verrucomicrobiia > Opitutales > Opitutaceae > JADKHC01. The sequence continues at coordinate 6,214 of JAYTWC010000246.1, forward strand.
GACCTCTTCTTCAAGGAGCTTGGTGGCGGTGCGAGCCCCAAGGACACCGATGCCGACCTCGGCCATGGTGTGGCCCATCTTCTCGGCGACGACCTCGGCGGCTTTATTTATCTTCTCAAAGCCACCGGTATCGGCGGAGGACTCGAGGCGTATATTGATGATTGGCATGGGTGAAGTTAATTAGCGGTATCAGTTGTTTTGGTAGGATTGAAGATTTCGAATACCTGGCGGCAGCGGTGGCAGTCGTTTGATCTCGCGCTCTGCGGCACGAATCTCTTCGCGTATGGCTTTTAAAGCCTTTCCCGATTTTAAACCGGCAGAAGGAAGCAGCCATTTTCTAATGCCCACGATATATCCCTCTAGCGCAATGCGTCTTTCAATTGGATCGGCAATCAAGAAGACCATATCATGGAGAGAGTTAAGGGCAGAATTTTCGGACATAGTATTTACTCCAAACATTTTGCGCGTTTTATCATTTTTAATTCTTTGCGTGTGAAAACTAGGCGTCTTCGCGGAACCTGTCTGCGGGAGTTGAGTTTAAAAGATTCCTTACCGGGGGGGGGCTGGTGGGTGTCGTAGTTGAAAATCAATTACGAATTTGGCGCCTGGCGGTTCGGAGCTCTTGAGGCGCCGCAGTTGACTGCGGCCATCGCTGCAATGAACTCGCCGTGCAGTTGATGCAGTTCGCTCAGCGAGATACTCCATCGTTTTGCGTATGCCTGCATTGATTCGCCCTTGGTTATGTCTGGTCGAACACAGTGAAGTACAATCCACGCTCGATGGGCTGAGGCGGCGGCACTGCCTCGTTCGATTCGATGCATGGCACCACGTGAAAGAAAAAGGAATATAGGCGTCAGCAGTTCGGCCATCTGCGTGAACATAACAGCCTGCGGATCCAACTCGATTGGCTCGATGGTGGCGACGGGATCTGGATAACTGGTGTCGCATGATTGATCGATTGTATCGTTGAAGCGGTAGGCTTTAGGCATCGATTCTTGGCTAAGTTTAGCGGTTCTACTTTGCGTGTTTTGCGCATCCTTGCCCCATACCGAAGTCCACGGCTAAGTGCGCGTCGTCAAATAGTCTGCGAGCGAAAGCCTCCCCCATCTTGTCCGACCACCAAGTCCGAGACTTGTTGGTCGTCGTGATGCATGGCCGGTGCGCGCGATACACCCAATCGTAAAACGAAAACAACGCGGCAAGTTGGCTTTCGAACTGCCAGTTCACCTTGTCTAGGTCGTCAACGAAGAGGATTGGCCAGTGCGAGTAGTTGCGGAAAAACTCATCGGCGATGCCTTTCGATTCGTAGGACTCCAACTCAGCCACCAAACTCCGTACAGGCCAGCCCTTGAAGCGCTTGTTTTCGCGAACGAAAAGGCGACCCAATGCCGACCAAGCTGCGCGGCTCTTCGCGGTGGCGGTGGCACCAAAAGCGCAAGGGCCCGGGAACGAACCATCCCAAAGAGCGACCGTGTCAAATGCCTTTGCGTTCGGGAGGAGGCCGCGGTCAACGGCCGTCATAAACTCAGGCGGGCACGCCTTGCGGAAACGGGCAAGCCGCTCCCCCTCCGCCGTAAGGTGGTACGGCACTTCAACCTTTTCCGGCAACGACTCGCACAGAGCGATGAACGTAGCCCGCCACGGCGGCGTGGCGATTTCTGATGTTTCGATTTTCGAGCTCATGCAAAAGTAGCCCTGCGGCCGTTTGTCACGTGCCCGTTGACCGGCCGGGTGTGGTTCGATGCGCGGTCCATCCACGAAAACAAAAAGCGGGGCATGCCCTTGGCCGTTTTGCGTGAGACAGCGCCGCTTTGAATCTTCGCCAACGCCAACTTGGCCTCGGCGAGCGGATCGAGCGTCGGGTAAAGCTGACGTAGCTCGCTCAAGAATTTCTCGTGGAGGTGAAACACCTGACCACGTCCGACGCATGGAAACTGAACGAGTCCTGGTGAATCGTCGTCAGCCAAGCCCTCAAGCGAGGGCGCGGCAGCGGCTCCGCCGCCTTCTGCCTGGTTATTCTTCTCTTCTCTGTTCTTCTCTTCTCTAGCTAACGCAGACGTAACGCCAGCGCCGTTACTCTTGGCCCTGTGGACTGCAACGCGCTTCGAGGTGAGGCTCCGTTTTTTTGCCGTCTGGCCGTTGTGGCGGTCGAAATTCGGCAGCGTAAACCCATCCCCCGCCCTCGACAGCCAACCAACGGAAAGCATCGCATCGGCAAAACCCGAAACGCTTGCGAGGCGATCCAGTAACGCGCACGTAACGCCCGGGGCGTTTCCAGCCTCCGTGTGAGAGTCGAACCATCCCCAAACACGAAGCAATTTGCCAACGATGGCATCAGGATCTATTTTCAAGCGGTCCGCCATCGCGTACACCTCCGGCTTGTCGGAGGTGGCCTTTTCGAACTTGAGCCAGTCACCTGCCACAGCGCACCTCCCTTGCAGAACTGCGTGCACCCACCTTCAACGACTTTCTGGAGGAGCGGCCAGGCTTCGAACGCGCGCGGTGGTGGGGCGAGCCGCCAGCACCACGACGGAGGGCTTCGCGCGAACGGCACGGCACTGCTGGCGAAAACGGCGCCTCAATCTGGGCGGGGGTGAGCATGGTCGAGATCATCGCAAACTCACACCACGGCCGGAACGTCCTGTGTTGTCCCTTGTGCCTCGCTCTCCTTTTCCACACGGGCGAGGTATTGGAATACGGAGTCCAGTTTGATCAGGCGGACACCACGGGCCGCGCCGCGCTGGCGAACGCTCAACGTTCTAATCTCGCCCTCCGCGGCGAGCCGATAGAGGAACGAACGACCAAGGCCTGTCCACGGACAGACCGCACCGGCCTTCGGCATTCTTGTAAATTCAGGGCGGGCGGCCTGCACGACCGTTGCCGATATTGATTGTGTTGTCATTGGCGTTTTTTGTACGCCCAGGACACTACCAACAAACTGCCGACACAAAAACCGGGGACTATTTTTTAAATTCCCGCTTTTTACTTTTTAGGCGGGGAAGCCCTTCCGCAAGCTCGGGACATTCATCGTGCAGCCGCTTTAGCCAATCCTCGATTTCACGCGCGGAGAACTTGGTAGTAACCCGACCGCGTCGACGCGGAGAAAACCCCATCTTTTTAACCTCATCACTAACCCATCGCTCAGAAACCGCGACGCCGCTACGCCTGAATACCTCCGACACAACCTCTACAATAGGGACTGGATTCCCCCATCGATACTGCCACTCCAAAATCTTCAGAAGAGCCCAACGCGGCGGATCATACGCTCTACTCGTCCCGAATTGCTCACTAGATACAAAATTTGCCAATTTCTTGAAAAAAGCCTCCATGTCGCGTGCTGGCATCGATATCACAGCAAGTAACCGCTGAAATAGTTCGTACTGCATGCGTCCCGCCGTCATCAATGGGTCACCACCACGGGAATTTCGCATTTCTGCGAGCCAATCCACTTTGCTTAACGGAAGCGGCTTGGCATCCTTTCCTATCATCCTCCGCCACTCCCAGTAGGAGTCAGGTCCGACTTGCTCCCATGTTGAGGCCAAATTCCGGAGATCGGCAAGGTACTGCCCAAAGTGATACACGTCACGGTCCGGCCCGTAAAATGCGATCTGCCCAGGCTGCTCTACAACCGAAACAGCAAGCTGCCCTGACGTTCCGCTTTTCCGCCTTCCGCGCTTCATTGCTTCCCTCCCACGCGCACATGAACCCCAGCGTTAACCGCCTTACGCCTGATCTCCATTTCGAGATGCGAGTACCTGGCGGTTTCCTTTGGATCGGCATGACCAGCCAGCGACGCCCGCACGTCCTCCGCCACGCCAGCATTGGCGAGGCGCGAGACGAAAGCATGGCGGAGCGAGTGGAAAGTTTTCCGGCTGAATTTTCGCGTCCGTCCGTCGCGCGGCTTCACCGACTCCGCCCCGACGTTTGCCCGCCCCATCAAAGCGATGAACTCCGCCGACAGCCCAGCACGGCCGCCAATCTCACGCCCCGCGAGTGAAGGGCAGAGAAACGGAGCCTTTTGCGCCCGCTTTTTACCGGCCAGGGCTTCGAGGTACGAGGCCAGCCGGTCAGACATCGGCATCTTGAGCTGGCGGCCCTTGCGGGATGTTTTCTCAGGCACAAAGGTGATGACACCCGCACCGAGATCGACGGCTTCCCAAGTGAGGTTGGCGGCATCACCCAAGCGCAGACCAGCAAACGCCGCCAACATGATGGCCGTCTCCCAATCCGAACTCTTTGCCTCCGCCAAGAGCGATTCGATTTCCCCTGACGTGAAGGGCGCGCGTTCCTCCGCGATCGCATCAGGGAGGTGGACGGCCCCGGCGGGGTTCGCCTCGATATGCCCGGCGCGGATCGCCGCGTTGAACGCCGCCCGCAAAATTTTCGCATTGAGCGTCACTGTCGTGCCAGACCGGCCAAGCTTCACGTCCTTGTTGACGAACGCCTGCACATCGGCCGCCGCGACTGCCTTGAGGTCGAAGGCCGCCCGATCCCCCAACAGCTCAAGAAACTCATTCGAAATCTGCCTGTATCGCTCAATGGTGCCAGGCTTACGTTTCATATTCGCCACCCACGACCGGAAAAAATCGTCGACGCGGTTGAGCGATATTTTCTTCCCCGTGAACCGCTGCCACATGGCCCGCACAACCCGGTCAAGTTGCGCTGCAGTGGGGTTGTCCGTGCAAAGCGTGCCCCCCGCCCCCTCCAACTCGAAAGCGATCTTCCGCGCCTTCGCTTCGTCGGTCTGTTTTGTGGATCGTGCAGCCCAAACACCGTCCGGGCCCTTGAAACGGGCCATGAAGAATTTACTGCCATCGCGACGATATATGCTCGCCATGTAACAAACTGTAGCAAGTCACCAAAGTTCGTCAATGTCCAATTTAGTCTTTTTACCTCTGAAATTTCAAGCCCGCCCGGTTCGGCCGTAAGCGTCGGTTCAATTCCGACCCGCGCCTCCAAGCATAAATGCTTGGAATTAAGTGACTTACGTCAGTTTTTTAATGACGGCAACAGCTTGGCAACAAATTTCGTGCCATAAATTCTTCGGTGGCGAATTCTTTCCCGAAGCAAGGTCGGGCTAACAAAGTTGGGGATCCCGTTGCCGGAACCATTCAGTAGGCACCCAAAATCGTCCAGTCGCCAGACTGTTGGCGACGGGGTCCCTGTGATCTGGCCGACCGAACGTCTCTTTCAGTTCTGGCACTTGGAATTTCAATGGTGGAAACACACCGCTAAAAGGTAACCTATCTGAACATCGAATCCCCCGCGATCATCTTCCGCCATTACCGCGAACTCGTTGAAAAGCAGGAAGGCGAAGCTTGGTTCAACATTAAGCCGTCCGACAGATCCTCAGAACTCTTCGGCATGGATGGGAAGGCAATCGCAAGTGCCTAAGCCCGACTTCCCCTTACCGTGTGACCTTTCACTTTTCACTCGTGCCTCCGCAGCTAATCAAGAGACTGGGGCGTGGTTACAAACCGGATGATATTGTTGGGGTTCGCAGCTCTTTGGATGAGCGTGCTTGACTCGACCGCGGGTGCGGCGGGCCTGACGTGGACCGCAACGCACATTGAGCGCACTGCGACCTTGGATCAGGAGAGCATTGAGGCAGCGTTCCATTTCAAAAACGCAGGTTCTGACGATGTGACCATACTAGAAATCCACTCCAGTTGCGGGTGCACGACAGCGACGTTGGACAAAAAAACTTACGCGCCCGGTGAGGAAGGCGATATTCAGGTGAAGTTCACTTTCGGCGAGCGCAGCGGACCTCAGCAAAAAGAAATCACCGTCCTCTCGTCCGACACCCCGGCCAAGCCGACCGAGCTTATCCTCAAGGTCATCATTCCCGAGCCATTCAGGGTCGATCCTCGACTGCTGATTTGGAAGATCGATCCTGCCGACGCCCGGCCTGAGCCCAAGAGCGCCACAATCATTTCCGCAAACGGACAGAGCCTCAAAGTGACAAAGGTCACCACCGACAACGCCGATTTCGAAATCAATCTCGTCAGCGAAAACGAAGGACAGCGATGGACGCTGCAATTGACTCCAAAGTCGCTGGCTAAGACGGGCAAAGCGGTCATCCGCATCCAAGCCGAATCAGCCGAAGGCCGCTCGCACCTGCTTTCCATCTACGGCCTCGTGAAATAGCACCCCGGGTAAAAGCATTCGTGTAGTGCGTTCCCAACTACGGCCAGTCAAGAATCAATCTGACGTCTTTGGTTTGTACCAAACTTGACGCCCTCAGTTTGGCTGAGCCTGCCGTTTGGCACTCCACTTTATTAGTAGTCCGGACAAATACCCCTCGCGGCCAACACACACAAAAAACGCAACTTTTGATTGATCAAGGTTAACACGGACTGGTGAAACCACACCCATCCCCACTCAGTTGTTCAATCCAACTCCAACAGTTGCTCGATGCCTACCTGGCGCATCTAAACGTTCGCGCTTACGCTCCCGGTACCATCCGGAATACCGCGTTATATCTGGCGAGTATGCTCGCGTGGCTAGACTCCAACAATGTGATCACCCCCGGCGATATCACCCGTGCGATGATCGAACGCTATCAACAAGTGATCCAGGCTCATCGCAAGCGGGATGGGCAGCCTCTGGCCATTGCGGGACAACATGTGCGCCTGACCACCATCCGGGTATTCTTCCGCTGGCTGGTACGCGCCCGACATTGCGAAAACGATCCGTCTGCCGATATAGAATTGCCCAAGATCGGGCATCGTCTGCCACGACGGGTGCTGACCGTAGCCGAAGTTGAAAAGATCTTCGCTAAAACCAGCCCGTCCACCCAAGAAGGACTGCGCGACCGGCCCATCCTGGAGGTCTTCTACTCGAGCGGCATCCGGCGCAGCGAACTCTGCGCACTAAACCTCGATCAAATCGATCTGGAGCGAGGCTCCTTGCTGATCGTTAACGGCAAAGGCCGCAAGGATCGGTTCGTACCCATGGGGCAGCGTGCGGCAAAGTGGGTTAAACGTTACCTGGCTGAGGCCCGCGACCAGTTTCAGCCAGCACCCAATGAGACTGCGGTGTTTCTGGGCAAAAATGGGCATGCCATCACCCACGGGATCCTGGGAGCAATTGTCCATACCTACGTAAAGAAGAGCGCGGTCGCAAACAGAGGAAGCTGCCACCTCTTCCGCCACGCAATGGCGACCCACATGCTGGAAGGAGGAGCAGATATTCGCTACATCCAACATATCCTTGGACACGCTAGGCTATCGACCACGGAAATTTACACCCAAGTGAACATCGCCCACTTACTCGCCGTGCATAACCGCACTCATCCTGCGGAGCGGTCGCAACCGACAAGACACAAAGTCGCACCCGGCCAGCGATGCCCACACTGCGGATGCATTGTGCCGACCGCTCCTGTCGATCAGACCATGTAAAACGGGCGGAGTGCCTATTCAGGCCCACCCACACCGGTACGCACAACATACCTCCGCCGGTGGCATCTTCACAAATATTAATATGTACTTTAGGTTGGAGCCGCGCGAGAGGGTCTCACTCATTGCCCAACCACCGTCTCATCGGGCCATTCGTACCCGGGGAACGGCGCACCT
>JAYTWC010000247.1:0-4379 GCA_043743635.1 Verrucomicrobiota bacterium
GATAAAGCGCCCCACCTTCGCACCTTCCGATCCCATGACCGCGCTCGAGCTCATCGCCCACCTGCGCTCGCTTAAAAACCCCGCCAACATCGATGGCCAGCGACGCTTCGGTATCACCCCAAAAACCGAACAACTCGGTATCAGTATTCCCGACCTCCGCTCACTCGCCCGTCCCTATCGCAAAAACCATACGCTCGCGACCGGACTCTGGGCCAGCGGCATCCACGACGCCCGCATCCTCGCCGCCTTCATCGACGATCCCGCCCAAGTCACCCGCACCCAGATGAACACCTGGACCCGCGACTTCGATTCCTGGGATATCTGCGATCTAACCTGCGGAAATCTTTTTGACCGCACACCCTTCGCCTTCGCGAAAGCCCAGCAATGGTCCGCCGCCCCCCACGAATTTGTGAAACGCGCAGGCTTCGTCCTCGTTGCCGCGCTCGCGGTTCACGCCAAAGCTCTCCCTGACGAAACCTTTCTAGAGTTTCTGCCGATCATCCGCCGCGAAGCCACCGACGACCGCAACTTCGTGCGCAAAGCCATCAACTGGGCCCTCCGCCAGATCGGCAAACGCAACCTAAATCTGCGACGCGCAGCGATTGCCGAGGCAAAAGCCATCGCTAAAATCGACTCCCGCGCCGCCCGCTGGATCGCTAAAGACGCCCTGCGCGAACTGCAAAATAACCGGCCGAAGCATCCCTAATCCACCATCCATTACGACTCCACCGCCAGTTGCCCGCAGCCCGCAGCAATGTCGATGCCCCGCCGCTGACGCACCGTACTGGGCAAACCATAACTAGCCAAAATCTCCTGAAACTGTTTCGCCGACTCCGCCCGCCCAGGCACGCCATCGTATCCAGATGTTGGATTCAACGGGATGAGATTCACCTGCGCCTGCAAGCCATCCAACAACCGCCCCACCGCGTTCGCCTGCTCGACGGAATCATTTTTTCCTTCGATCAACGCCCACTCAAAAAAGATCCGCCGGTCGAGCTTCTGCACATAATATCGGCACGCCGCCATCAGCTCATCAAGCGGCCAGCGCTTCGCCACCGGAACCAGTAACGCGCGCTCCGCCTCAGTCGCCGCGTGCAAACTCACCGCCAGATGGACCGGCCGCGCCTCGTCCGCCATGCGAATGATTCCCGGCACGATGCCTACCGTGCTCAACGTGATCTTTCGTGCACCCAGCGCGATACCGCTGCCGTCACGCAAAATGTCAGCCGCCTTCATCACCGCCTCATAATTGTGCAACGGCTCGCCCATGCCCATCAGCACCAGATTGCGCAACCGATCGCCAGAGGCTCGTAAAATACGTTGCACGTGCAAAGCCTGCGCCACGATTTCACCTGTGGTGAGCTGACGCTGAAATCCCATCTGCCCCGTCGCACAAAACACACAGCCCATCGCACAGCCTACCTGGCTGCTCACACACGCCGTGACCCGACCGGTAAAACGCATCAGCACGGTTTCGATTTTCGCACCGTCACCAAGCTCAAGGAGGAACTTTCGCGTGAACCCATCGTTGCTGTGCAAATCCCGTGCGACCGACGGCACACCAAGCGTATAGTCAACCGCAAGCCGCGTTCGCATTCGCAACGGCAATTCAGCCATCGCCTCAATCGACTCCACGCATTCCCAATAAAGATAATTCCATAACCTAGCTGCATGCACTAAACTCAATTCCCACGACTGCACCAGCGCCTGGAGTTCGACGCGTGTCAGATCGTAAAGGTTCTTTTGGCCGGCAGAAGGGTTCACGCGCAGAACAAAGGCGGTTTCATGCCCGGCCATCAAGCCCTCCGAGACGGCGCGCCGCCGGATCGCGGCACGCCCGGCCCACCTCCCGCAAGCTGATCAGCAAATTATACACCCTTTTGGGTCGGCGGATCATCGGCCTTACCTTCGTAGGCGTGAACTGATCGGGCTGAATCACCCCAACGAGGCAAATTTGCCCGGCGCCAGAAATGCGTATGCGTAATATCAGCCCTTATCTCAGACTCATCGGCGCGCAACATCAGCTGATTAAGCGCCGCGTAAGCAACATCCTCAGGGCGCAATTGCAACTCCTCCGCCAACCGACAAACAGGGCTGTACTCCTCGTCGTCCAAATTAATTTTAATCGTAGGCATAATGTCCTCCTATTAAAAACCATAGTTGATGTGCCGGAAATTTTGTGCCCGAAAACTATAGCGGACCATCGGCGCAAGCAAGCGCAGCAAAACATTTCCACCGGGTACAGAAGCGCCCTGCTTCCAAATACTAGCGATGATTATTTAGGCTCAAGTCCATCGATCCCGCCTAAAACCACGCGCCGAAGTTTGCGTATTTAAATATTGAATACCCAGCCATCAGATCGATCAGCAAACACCAAGCGCACGAGACTCAAAACTGTGTTTTCAAAAAAACGGCCCCCAACAACGCGCCTTAATCGCTAATTGATTGCAACGGCTACGTCCGCGCTCGCTTCTCCCACCTCCCGAAAAAATCGTGCGAAGGACACCTCCCTTCTCCTCTCAAAATACGCGTTCGCGACCCTCCAGCCCGTTTTACCTTAAGCAAATACTTAAGAGCATTTCTCTCAACGGCGTGTAGTGGTTTCCCCGTTTTGTATCCAAGGGTAGACTTCACGATGGCAGTTCATTTCCCGGCGCTGTATCCATCGGGAAATGCCGATGATCAGATCCCATTGTGACAATTTTGTTCCAGGTTTTCCTAAAAGTAACCTGGCAAAAGGCGCATGCGGTCGGTTCGGCATCAAGACGAACGGAAAGGTTTCGGCATCCGGGCGTTCGAGCGCCCTCAACACCTTCGCCGGCCTTTCATAGGCCCCATTCCGTGCGTTACCTGCAATCCACACCTCCCTTTCTCGCTCTACCGGATGCCCACGAACGGCACGACCGGCCGCCACCGGCTCCACTTTTGGCGGCCGCCGTTCATGCACAAAGCGAAGGCGTGGTCATCGCCGCACGCCGCTGGACCCGCAAAGGCCTGCGCATCATTTTCGCCAACGACAGCATGTGCTCCATGACCGGCTACACCGGCGCAGAACTACGGCTGCAAGGTCAAGGCATCCTCCACGAAAACAAAAAAGACCTTAAGCAACTTCACCACTGGCAGACGAAACTGGCGCCGGGCTCCATCTTGGCCGGCGAAGGTTTCCTCACCTGCAAAGACGGTTCGCGGGTGTATGCCTGTTGGAACTATTGTCCGGTTTCGGACGAGCGCGGTCGCGTCACCCACATCGTCGCCACCTACCGCGATCTCACTGAAAAACGCCGCCTCGAAGAGGCCCTCGTTCATTCACAACGTCTCGATGCCGTCGGCCGCCTCGCTGGCGGCGTGGCCCACGATTTCAACAACCTGCTTTCGGTCATCAACGGCTACTGCGAGATGATGGCCTCCAAACCTGGCGTCCGCAAACTTGTCTCACGCGAACTCGGCGAAATCCACCAGGCCAGCGAAAAAGCCGCAAACCTCGTTGGCCAGCTTCTCGCCTTCAGCCGTCGCCAAGCGAACCACCCCAAAGTGGTAAACCTCAACCAGCTCGTTCGCGAAAATGCCAGCATCCTGACGCGCCTGCTGAAACCCGCGCGTTCACTGGAATTCACCCTCGACGCCACCAAGGCCAACATCCGCGTCGATCCCGCTCAGATCCAGCAGGTCCTGCTCAATCTGACACTCAACGCACGCGATGCCCTGCCCGAAGGCGGCCGCGCCACCATCTCCACAAACGTGTGCCGTCTGAGCCCTGATAATCAGGAAAACATACCACATGGAAACTACGCCGTACTCTCCGTAACCGACAACGGCACCGGCATGGATGACGAAGTGCGCACCCATCTTTTCGAACCATTTTTTACCACTAAAGAATCGGGCAAAGGCACAGGGCTCGGGCTCGCCCTGGTGTATGGTGTCGTCAAGCAAAGTAATGGATTTATCCGCGTGCAAAGCATGCCCGGACACGGCTCGACCTTTGAAATTTTTCTCCCGTTAGTTTCCAGCCCGGCCCAACCCTCCGGAACCAAACTGCCGCACTTGCCCGCCACAAAAGGCCGCGAACATCTCCTCGTGATCGAAGAAGACGAGGTCCTTCGAAAAATGGTGGCTGAAATCCTGACCGCTGATGGCTACACGGTCGACGCCGCAGCATCTGCCCACGAAGCTCTTAAAATCCTGAAAAATCGCCGGACGCCGATTGACATGATCATCAGTCAAAGCAGCGCCAAACGCAGCCGCGACGAGGATACCCTGGCCAACAGCCTGAATCTCATGCTGCCCGAAGTCCGCGTTTTGAAAATCGGCAACCCTGAAAGTCAGCCCTTTCCTGACATTAACCCAGCGCTACAGGCAAATCTCGAAAAACCGTTTACGTT
>JAYTWC010000248.1:0-3043 GCA_043743635.1 Verrucomicrobiota bacterium
ATTCCTACGGTGCCTGAGATTAAGGCCAAGGCGGTCCCCGTGGTTGATACGGGATATCTCACGCCGACGCCGATTGGAGATCCGGTGAGCGGGCATCCCTGGATCGCTCACGTGAACGCTGTCGATCTCGATCATGACGGGCTGATGGACGTGATTGCATGCGAGGCTCAGGAAGGGAAAGTGCTCTGGCTCAGGCAGGTCTCTCGCGGGAAATATGAGGAAATCGTGCTCGCTGACCATCTTCCCGCGCCGGTGCATGCGGAGGTGGCCGAAATGAACGTGCCGGGTCGTTACGACATTTTGGTTTCCTGTATGAGCGTGGTGTTTCCCGATAACGACAAGATCGGTTCGATCGTTATCCTCGAGAACGATGGGAAACAGCATTTCACGCCCCACGTTGTTTTGGAAAAAGTCGCCCGTGTGACCGATGTGCGGGCGGGCGATTTTGGCGGCGACGGCCGGATCGATTTGATCGTGGCGCAGTACGGTTATGATCAGGGTGAGATCCGCTTCATGGAGCGGGTGGGGCGTTGGGAATTCAAGAGCAAGATTCTGCTCGATCTGCCCGGTACCATCAACGTGCTGGTGGCCGACTTTTGCGGCCATGGTCGCCAGGATATTGTCGCTTTAGTTTCGCAACAATATGAGGAGATTTTCCTCTTTGAAAACAAAGGGGGGGGCAAGTTTGAGAAAAGGATTCTCTGGGGCTCGACCAACGAAGACTACGCCTCAAGCAATATCAGCCTGTGCGATTTGAACAAGGACGGCCGGCCCGACGTTCTTTATACCAATGGCGATGGTTTTGGTCCGTCGCCGGTACCCGGTCCGCGCCCTTGGCATGGCGTGCAGTGGCTGGAGAATGCTGGCGGGGGCAAGTTTAAGTTTCACCGCATCGGTGACCAGGCCGGAGCCTACGGCCCGATTGGCGTGGATCTCGACGGTGATGGCAACATGGACGTCGTGGCGCTCAGCGCCTTCAACAGCTGGGAAAAGCCCGATGCCGTATCGATGGTTTGGTACAAGAACGATGGGAAGATGGGTTTCACGCCCCATATTCTGGCGTACGAACCGATCCAGTTGCTAACGGTAACGGCGGGCGATTTTGACGGTAATGGCCAGCAAGCGCTCGTGACCGGTGCGTTTTTCGGCACTCCTCCCTATGATCGAATGAGCCGTATCACTCTCTGGCGGAGGCCTAAGAATCCATGAAGGCGAAAACGAAACGGATTTACGGCACAGTCGCGTTAGTCGTCGCGTTGGCGGTGGCCGTTTTCTTTTGGTGGCGGGCGGGCCAGCGCCATGCCATCGCGATTGCCAGCATTCCGAATCTGCCTTCGCTGCAAGACCGATCGGCCGAACTGACTCAACGCATTCGTGCCTGTGAGCAGCGCATAAAGGATGGTTCTGGATATTTGCCGGCCCTGGGGGAATTGAGCCAGCTTTACCATGCCAATGGGAAATACGCCGAGGCCAGTCAGTGTTATCAGGGGTTGCTGCAAATCGACGCAACCAATCCTCGGTGGGCTCATCGGTTTGCCACGATTCTGGCGGGGTACGGCCAGCTTGAGGATGCCGTGATGCTCTGGCGCTGGACCGTTTCGCTGGATGGCGACTATACGCCGGCGTGTATCCGTTTGGCGGATTCATTGCTCAAACTCAATAAGCCTTCCGAGGCCACGGAAATCTATCAGAAGGTGCTGAGGCGGGAGCCGGAAAACCCTTATGCGTTGTTGGGCATGGCGCGTTTCGACATGGATGCGGGCCGCTTGCAGTCTGCGCGCGATCGCTTGGACGCAGCTGTTGAAAAATCTGGTTACGCTATTGGCTACGATTTGCTGGTGACGGTTTGTGATCAACTCGGCGACACCGCCCGGTCTCAGGTGATTCGCTCGAAAAGCAAGGCGGCTGGTTCGTTTTTTGACATACCCGATCCATGGCTGAGGGAAATGTACTTTGATTGTTATGACAGTTATCAACTTTCGGTTGTCGGAGGCGTAGCCGCGAGGGAAGGCGACCGCAGTTCTGGGCTGATTCTGGTCGAGCGAGGGGTTTCCCTGGAGCTCAACAACCCCTATTACCGGATTCAGGCGGCGAGTTTGTATCAACAAGCCGGAAACATGGCCAAGGCGCGCCAGCATTTGGAAAAGGCCGTTGTCGTAGCTCCCGATTGTTCTGATGCCTGGCAAAATCTCGTGAGCCTGCTGGTGACGATGGGCCAGCCTCAGGAAGCGGATCGAGTACTCGCCAACGGACTGGCCAATTGCCCGAATTCTGCCGGTTTGCATTTTAAGCACGGGCAGCGGATGGCGGCTGCGGCTCGTTATGACGAGGCGATCTCCGAGTTTAAGCAAGCTGCGGCCGCTTTGAACGATGACGCTTTGCCCTCCTACGAGCTGGCCTCGATCTATTTCAAACTGGATCGAAGTGCCGAAGCGGTGGCGGCGCTTCAAAGTGCGCTGACGGCCGAGGCGGATTATCCACCTGCTTTGTCGGCGTTGGCCTTTTACTATATCGTCAGCGGTGACGAACTAAACGCCAGAAAGGCGATACTAAAAGTCAAAGACCAGGCGCGAATTCTTCCTGAGGATCGGACGCGACTTGAACAGGCGTATCAAAAGAAGTTTGGCCGCAGGCCCTAGTCGGGGAGTTTGTGCAGCAGCCGGCCGAGGTACTTTTTTGCGTAGAGTGCGCAGCGTTCGCGGACCATGGGCTCCGATAGGTTTCGACGCAACCGGAGCTCAGGCACAAGGGTGATAACCTGCCCGTCGTTGGGTCGGAGAATGATCCAGGCCAAAATGTGGCAGAGCTGGTTATGCCCGTAACGGGCTTGAAGTTTGTCGAAAACAACGCGGCCGATTTCGGCTTCGCGTAAGTCGGCACCGATGTCCGCTGCCGCCGCTACGCTCAGGAGATTGCGTGCGGATTGCACCGGATCGTCGGCGTAGCTGAGAGACCACAGGTCGAGTTCGTGGGCGAATTTTCGGGCACGGTCCGGCATGGCGTTCGGTTTGAACGGCGGTGATAACCTGGTGACTAGTTCGTT
>JAYTWC010000249.1:0-2206 GCA_043743635.1 Verrucomicrobiota bacterium
AGATTCCATTTTCGCCAAACACGGAAACGCCAACCCAGGACGGTGACAACCAAGACGGTGAAGGCAGCCCAGCCCGTGCCAAGCACAGTCACAGGGACAATCCCGCCCAGAGCCCAGCATGACAAAGAACCAACCAAAAGAAGCAACGGCCCCACCCACAGGACATGAGCCCAGCAAACGCCACGCGCCGTGCACCAGATCACCCCCGGACCTAAGATCATAACAAACGCGAGCGCGGCCGTGCCGAAAGTCATCGCGACCATCGTCCAGGAAATCGTATGCCAACTGCTCGCGTCGTAGGGCTCGGAAATCCCCAACCATCCGCTCGGGCTCGTGAGCCCATCAATCGCATGCAAGCGGAAGGCGATTGCACTGTTCGGAAGGTTAAACTTCCACTGGCGCCAACCCTGTTGCGGGTCTGAGCCGTTGAACGGAATCGTTCGGACCGAACCATCCGCCAAGCGAACCTCCACTTCGAGACGATTACCCTCGAGAGTTGGAAAACCACTCACCATCGAAGCAGGCCGACAATCGGCTTTATACCACCGCGAGTAAAATTCACCGGTATAGGTAACTCCCTGAAAATACGATCCCCACGAATGAAGGTTCGTCGCGTGCTCCGGAAGACCACCAGCAACCCCGATCGCACCCGAGCACCAAGCATCTTCCCTCTTAACGTCGGTTAATTCAATTCCTGCTTCCGGTATCGGCCTGACCTGGCTAACGTCAAGCGTGCAAGTGCGAACCCCAAAAGGTACAAATGCGAGCAGGGCAAAAACCACTGCGAACAAACTGCAGATCTTGGTAATAGGGATTCGAGATAACATGAAGATGAAGCCTGCCTCAGCAAAATGGACAATGGTTTGAGTGCCGCCTAGGTTCGAAAATCTGTCTTCGGCACCTTTCGACGGGTAATAGGTCGGAACGGAATCCGACGTGCAAGCTTTGCCTAGCGCCGTTCGTTGCTTGGTTCAAACCGTACAATAACTAACCGGAATCGTTCAACTCTGGCTCAGTCGTTTCTTTGGCGCTTCAAAATAGTTTGTGTGCGCCTGACGCAAAATCTCCGGCAAACGCCCGGCGAACGGGCTGCGCTTGAGGCACTCCTTCAGATCAAGCTCACCTACCTTTGCCGCATTCTCACCCGGGAACCAATGCCCGGCCTGACCGAGCAGGTTATACCGCATCTTCGCCCATGGCACTAAATCTAAACCCTGTCCGTAGGTCCAAAGCCGCGCAATCTCAGCCACATTGATCTCGCCAGGCACCTCAACGTAGTGCGGCAGGCCTTCCGCCCAGCGCGCACACCATTCGGTGCCATGCACCTCAACCATGCGTGCGCGGAGCTTCGCCTCCATCGGCGCCACGAGCTTTGCCGCGTTTTCGATCTGCGGGAGGATGGCGACATGTTCGTCAAAGTCCGACGGCCGTGATACTCCGAGGCTAAGCGTGTGAACCTCGGGCCGCGCAAAACAGAACAGATCGTTGAATTGCATCGGCGTGAAGGGTTCGGTCATTGCGGCCATCACCGGCGGGCGATCCTGGAGCTTACCGCCCTTGTCGTTAGGGCTGATGATAAACACCCCCATGTCGTGTCGCTTCGCTGCAGCGATCGCAGGCGCGTTGAGCTCGTTCACGAAATACCAGTGCAGATTCACGTAGTCGAACTCGCCCGTCTCAACCGCGTCGAGGATGATGTTTGCCGTCGCATGGGTGGAAAAACCGATGAACCGCACGCGGCCTTCGCGCTGAAGCTTGCGCGCCTCAGCGAGACAACCGCCAGGTCTAATCGCCCAGTCGAGCAGCTCCCGCGTGTTGATGCCGTGCAGCGAAAACAAGTCCACGTGCTCCAGCCCGAGGTACGCCATCGACGTTTCGAAGTTCGCGCGAAACTCCGCCGGATCCGCCGTGGGCGAAACCTTTGTCTGCACGATCATCTTTTCGCGCGGCAGCCGCGGCAAAATCCGCCCAAGCTGCATCTCCGACGTACCATAACCACGCGCCGTCTCTATATGATTAATGCCAAGCGCCAGCGCCCGCTCGATGCACGCTTCGACGTTGGCCTGCCCATCCGGCGGGATCTCGCCAGGCGGTACGTCCTGCCATTTATGTTGATAGCGCATGCCACCACACGAGAACACCGGCATCGACAAACCTGTGCGTCCAAATCGACGATAAATCATACTGCCATTTCAGCCACATCCTT
>JAYTWC010000250.1:0-2265 GCA_043743635.1 Verrucomicrobiota bacterium
TCAGATGCCAGGGCTGGACGGCATGCAACTCGCCAAGGCCATCCGTCGCCACCCCGTGCTGCGCGACATGCACCTCATGATGCTCAGTTCCTCACTGACCAAAGAACACCGAACCATCCTGGATAGCTATAATTTCTGCGCCATTTACCCCAAGCCCATTCGGCAGGCAACCTTGGTGCGTTCGCTGGAAAAACTCTGGGGTCAACCGCAAGACACCGCTGCACCCACTGAAACCCGACAGCCCAATTCTCAAGTTCCTTCTCAATTGGCCATTCATCGAATTCTCATCGCTGAAGACAATGCCACCAACCAGTTGCTCACCCGGCGCATGGTCGAGAAAATCGGATGCAAGGCCGATGTTGTGGCCAATGGTCGTGAAGCCGTCGAAGCACTGGAACGTATTCACTACCATCTCATCCTCATGGATTGTCAGATGCCCGAAATGGATGGCTATGACGCCACGGTGGAAATTCGTCGACGTGAAAACGAAACCAGACACATACCCATCATCGCCCTCACCGCCAACGCCACCGGGGATGAGCGAGGCCATTGCCTCGCCGTAGGAATGGATGACTACCTGCCAAAACCGGTTCGCTTTGCCGAACTTTCAGCTACCGTTAAACGCTGGCTTCCGCCCGTGCAAAAAACACCGGCGTCCGACGAGACCGCCACACCGAACAAATAGGGTTCGGTCATCGGTTTAGCCTCTGCAAGACCGGCCTATTGCACCATCTTCAAGACGGAATCGGGCATAATTCTTTTCGTTCGGCTTGAACCCCGGCTGAATTTTCACGAACTTCAATACCAGACCAACAGTCGCCAAATGGGTTTACGCTCCCGCATCTCTCCAGCCCTGATCGCTTGCGCGACCTACGTCGTCCTCCGGGCTGCCGCACACTTTACCGCGTCGTTGTTTGAGGTCTCGCCGGGAATATCGATTTGGTATCCACCCTGCGGCTTGGCGCTTTCCTTTTTGGTTTTGCTCGGTTTCCGGTATATACCCCTCGTCTTTGCCGCAAATTTCGCCCTATCCGGCTTCTTCCCTGATTATTCGATTTGGTGGATGCCGCCCCTGCTTTCCTTTGTAAATACGGCAAATTATGCCGCAGCCGCTTGGTTCGTCCGACGTTTCCTTGGTTCGGTGCTTCTTCCTGGCGAAACACGCGCAACCGCCATCTTCGCACTAATCGTCATTCTGGCACCGGCTACGATGGCACTTAATGGAAATCTGATTCTGCTCACCCAAGGGCTCATTACCACAAGCACCTTCTGGCACTCGGTTCTCAACTGGTGGGTTGGCGACGTCAGTGGATTGCTGACGGTTGTTCCTGCGATCATGGTTTTCGCGGCACCGTGGATACGCGGCGAACCCGCCAACTCTTTCGCCAGCGACAATAAAAATTGCTGCAAAATCGGGCTGAGCATTTTGCAAGGACTGACTCTCATTGGTTGCCTCGTCCTTGTCTTCGTCGTCAAACCATTCGGCGACTACAACCTCTTCTACCTTTGTTTTCTGCCGCTGATTTGGATCTGTTTTTATCACGGGCTCGTCGGCGCCACCCTAGCCACACTCGTCATCACCATGACCGGGCTGATCGGTCTCCATATTGCTGGAAGTACGCCACAACTGGTCATGCACTTCCTGCTCTTTGAACTGGCTATCGCCTGCGTAGGCCTTGGCCTTGGTTCGGCGGTGACTCGACGCGACAAAGTTGCCCGGGCGCTTCTTTCAAGCAAAGCCGAAACAACCCGACTTTCCCAAGTTATTGAGGCCACCACCGACTTCGTTATCACCACCGATGCCGAATTGCGTATCCTGTACGCCAATACCTCGCTCCTCCGCCTTGTAGGCAAAGGTCCGCTGGCCAGTCTTCGCGACCAGCCGATACAGAAGCTATTTTCGACCACCACCGCTGTCCAACTGCAACAAGACGCCATCCCCACGGCCCTCGCCACCGGCGCCTGGCACGGCGAACCCTCCGTGCTCGACGGCGTAGGTCGCGAGATCCCCGTCTCCATGGTGGTGCAGGCTCATCGTGATGGCCCCAACCATGCCGTGATCTTCTCGTTTGTGTTGCGCAACATTGCCCAACAAAAACAAGCCGAGGCCGAACGACTCGAAGGCGAACGCCGACTTCAACAGGTGCAAAAGCTCGAAAGTCTCGGCGTACTTGCCGGCGGTATTGCGCACGATTTCAACAACCTGCTCACGCCGTTACTTGGTTACGCCAGTCTCGCCCGTTTGGACCTGCCTGAAGATTCGCC